>NZ_LMMI01000023.1:0-274415 GCF_001422775.1 Methylobacterium sp. Leaf87
TCGTAGGCGTAGGGGGCGGTGCCGGTGGTCTTGTACTTGCCGTCGATCCGGTCGGTGGCCTTTCCGACGACCTTGAGCTGGTCGATGGGGTTCTGGCCGGCGGGGGTGTCGAACTTCATGGCTCTAAGCCCTCGCTTCGGTGAGCACCGCGCCGAGCGTGCGCTCGGCGAGCTTCAGCTTGTAGGCGTTGTCGTGGGTCGGCTTGGCCCCGGCGAAGGCCTGCGCGGTCACCGCCTTGGCGCCCTGCGCCATCGCGCCCTCCGCGGCTTCGACCCGCCACGGCTTGTGCGCGACGCCGCCGAAGGCCGCCCGGCCGGTGCCGTCCGGCTGCACCACGGCGGCCACCGAGACGAGGGCGTAGGCGTAGGAGGCCCGGTCGCGGACCTTGCGGTAGATGTGCGTGCCGCCGAGCGGTTTCGGCAGCGTCACCGCCGTGATGAGTTCGCCGGGGGCCAGCGTGGTGTCGACCTCGGGCCGGTCGCCCGGCAGGCGGTGGAACTCGGCGATGGGGATGTTTCGCGATGCCCCTTTCGCGTCGACGGTCTCCACGGTGGCGTCGAGCACCCGCATGGCCACCGCCATGTCGCCCGGATGGGTGGCGATGCAGGCCTCGCTGGCGCCGATCACCGCGAGCTGGCGCGAGACCCCGTCGAGGGCCGAGCAGCCCGAACCGGGKGCCCGTTTGTTGCAGGCCTGCGCCGTGTCGTAGAAGTACGGGCAGCGGGTGCGCTGGAGCAGGTTGCCGGCCGTGGTGGCCTTGTTGCGCAACTGGCCCGAAGCGCCGGCCAGCAGCGCGCGGCTCAGCACCGCGTAATCCTTGCGCACCCGCGCGTCGGCGGCGAGATCGGTGTTGCGCACCAGGGCGCCGACCCGCAGGCCGCCCTCCGGGGTCGCCGCGATGGTGTCGAGGCCGAGGCCGTTCACGTCGACGAGGTGCGTCGGGGTCTCGATCTGCAGCTTCATCAGGTCGAGGAGGTTGGTGCCGCCSGCGATGAACTTGGCGTTCGGGGTGCGGGCGACGGCGGCSGCCGCCTCGGCGGCCGAGGTCGGGCGCTCGTACGTGAAGGACTTCATGCCTGCTTCCCCGCGACTTCGGTCATCGCCTCGACGATGTTGGAATAGGCGCCGCAGCGGCAGATGTTGCCGCTCATGCGCTCGCGGATCTCGGCGTCCGTGACCTGCATCGGCGCGTTGAGATCGGCGGTGGCGTGACTCGGGATGCCGGCCTTGATCTCGGCGAGCACGGCGACGCCCGAGCAGATCTGGCCCGGCGTGCAGTAGCCGCACTGGAAGCCGTCGTGCTTGATGAAGGCGGCCTGCATCGGGTGCAGGGCGTCCGGCTGGCCCAGCCCCTCGATGGTGACGATCTCCGCGCCCTGGTGCATCACCGCAATCGGGTGATCCTCCGGCAACGCCCCCTGCGCGACCTCGACCGNCTGGAAGCCGTCGTGCTTGATGAAGGCGGCCTGCATCGGGTGCAGGGCGTCCGGCTGGCCCAGCCCCTCGATGGTGACGATCTCCGCGCCCTGGTGCATYAYCGCGAGGGTGAGGCAGGCGTTGATGCGCCGTCCGTCGACGATCATCGTACAGGCGCCGCACTGGCCGTGGTCGCAGCCCTTCTTCGAGCCSGTGAGGTGCAGGTGCTCGCGCGCCGCGTCGAGGAGCGAGGTGCGGGTGTCGAGTTCGAGGTCCCGGCGCTGGCCGTTCACCGTCAGCGACACCTTCGCCAGAACGGGCTTGTCGGTCCCGGACGGCCTGTCGGCCGTCGGCGCGGCGCCCGCTGCGAGCACGGCCGCCAAGGCCGCCGTGGCGGATGCTCCCACCATCAAGTCTCTCCGATTCACTTCGAGGGCTCCAACTGGTCCCGTTGCGGCGCCGCCCCGTCGCCGGCGAACGGCCGGGCGAGGTCCGGCGCGCCGGACGGGGTGCCGAGGGGAAACACGATCACCTTGGATAAGCTCCAAAGTGACGTGCGGATCCGCGACGGCCGGCGGGCAAAATCACGCATGGTCTCCTGATCCGCCTCGCGAGGCAGGGCCGTCGCGCACGGGCGATGGATTTGCCGATCGCGGTCCGCGTGCTTATGACCGAACGCCGCGATCATGCCGGCGCAGTCAGGGGGAACGGGGCGAATGCGGGGAAACAGGCACGAACACGCGCGCCGTTTTCTACTCCCCTTCGGCGTGTGCGCCGCGCTCGCGCAGCAGCCTGCACGTGCGCAGGAGACGGCGCAGCCGTTCACGCTGGCCTGCGTCAACACCGGTGGCAAGACGATCTACTTCAGCATCGATCTTCCCGCCCGGCGCTGGGCGCTGATGAAGGCGAACGGTGCGCTCGATTCGAAGCCGCAGGCCGTCGCCGCCGAATCCAGCGACATCATCAAGCTGAAGAACCCCGGGGGGTACTTCAACATCGACCGCAAGACCGGAGCCATGGAACTCATCAAGGGCGAGACCCGCCGGGTCGACCGGATTCCCTGCGCCAAGCACGAAACCCACCTGCCGATCCCGGCGGACGTGCCGGCGGCGAACAAGTTCTGATCGCGTCGCGTCCCGTCGGGGGGCTCCCCCTTTCGAAGCGAACGCCCGACGGCGATCGGCAGCGGCCCGGCGATGGGCCGGAGCCGCGTGCGGGCACCGGCATCCCCGAGAAACCGGTGTCCACCTTTCGGGCCGATGACCTGAGGAGGCCAGCATCTCCGATACGAAGACCCCGCGCGCGCCGTCGCGCCTGAATGCCCTCGCCCGCCTCGTGGCGGCGACCGTCCTGCTGCCCCTGGGCATCCTGCTCCTCGGCCTGTGGGAGCAGGAGCGGGCCGGCGCCGATTGGGCCGATCTCGCCGCCGAGCGGGAGCACCTGACCCGGATCGTCGCGGATCTGGAGGCGCGGGCGCCGCCGGACGGGCGCCCCGATTTCCGGATGCAGTTCCGCCGCAACGGCAAGGGTTACGGCGGTCCCCTCGCCCTGGTTCAGGCTCGGGCGGCCCGGGACGAGGCCGCGACCCTGACGACGATCATGGACTGGCGCCGCCTGCTCCCGCCCGTGGTCGTCGCGGCCGGGGGGGGCGCCGCCCTCCTGTCGGTCCTCGTGCTCCTGGCCGGCGCCGCCCTCGGGCGACTGGGGCGGGCCTCGCGCGACGCGCTGGTGGCCGGCTTCTCGTGGATGCGCCGCCTGCTGCCGCCGGTGCTCGCCCTCCAGGTGCTCCTCACCACGGCGGGCTTCGTCGCCGCCGTGGTCTTCGAGGCCGGGCTGCTGGCGCGGCCCGGGCTGGGCGGCGGCGAGATCAAGATGCTGTTCCTGGCCGCCGTCGCCGTCGGGGCGGTCCTGATCGCGGCGGGCGCCACGGTTCTGGGCCTGCGCCGGGCGCTGTCCGCCTTCGAGCCCGACCCCCTGTCGATCTTCGGCCGGGTCGTCTCGCCCGCCGAGGCGCCCGGCCTGTGGCGGCTCACCGAGGGGCTGGCCGACCGGCTCGGGGCGTTGAAGCCCGAGGCCGTGGTGGTCGGTCTCACGGGGGGCTTCTTCGTCAGCGCCGGCCCGGCCGTGGTCGAGCCCGGCGGCGCGCCGCTGACGGGCCGGATCCTCTACCTGCCGCTGCCCTACCTCGCCCTGCTGCGGGGCGACGAGGTGGCGGCGATCATCGGTCACGAACTCGCCCACTACGCCGGGGGCGACACCGTCTACAGCCAGCGCTTCCTGCCGATCTATGCCGGCGTCGGCCGCTCCCTCGACGCGGTGGCGGAGGGGCATGCCGGGTCCTTCGGGCTCCTCGGCCCGTCCTTGCGCCTCGGCGTCTTCGTCATGGAGAACTTCCACCTCGCCGTGCGCCACTGGAGCCGGACCCGCGAGTTCGCGGCCGATGCGGCGGGCGCCGGCCCGGCCTCCGTGGACGCCGCCGCGCGGGCGCTCCTGCGCACGGGGGCGGTGGCCCCCCGCATCGCCGAGACCTTGGACGCCGCCGCCGAGGCGCCCGGGTCCGCCCCGGCCGACCTCGTGGCGGCGAGCCTCGACCACGCCATCGCGCGCGGCCTCGACGATCCGGCGACGCATCTCGAGGCGGAGCAGGCCCACCCCACCGACACCCATCCGCCGACCCGCGAGCGCGTGGCGGCCCTCGGCCGGACCCTCGACGCCGAACTCCTGGCCGCCGCCGCCGCCGTTCCGCCCCCGCACGCGCTCGGCCAGCTCGCGGCCTACTTCGCCGATCCCGCCGGCCTCTGCCGCGCGGCGACGCACGATTTCCTCGACGCGGTGCGGGCCCACGATGCGGCCTTCCGCGCTCATCTCGAAGCGACGGCGGCGGAGATCGGCACCGAGGCGCGGGAGCTGCGCGAAAGCACCCGCCCGGGGGCCATCGCCCTCCTGGTGGCGGGCGGCTTCTTCATCGGGGTCGCCCTCCTGTGGCTCGCCGCCGGCCTGCCCGGCCTGTCCGCCAGCCAGGCGGGGGCCGTGGTGGGGGTAGCGCTGGCGTGCGGGGCGGTCCTGGGCGGCTTCGGCGGATTTCGGCTGTGGCGGGGCGAGCGCACGACGATGATCCTGACCCCCGAGGCCCTGGCGGTGCCCGGCCTCGACCGACCGATCCTCTGGGACAGCATCGCCGACCTCGACATGACGACCCGGCAGAACGGCGTCGTCACCCGCCTGCTGCTGCCGCCGGAGGCGCCGTTCCCGCAGGCGGTGCCGGGCGGCCGCAAGGTGAAGCTCGACGCAGGGCGCGGCATCGTCACCGTCACGGCCGGCCTGCCGTACCGGATGTCGGTACAGGACTTCGCCGACCTCATCGGCCGCTACCGGCAGGCGGCGCAGGCGCGCCGTGTCCTGGCCGAGACTGCGGCGCAGGCGCGCCGTGTCCTGGCCGAGACCGCGGCGGCTTCCGAATCCTCCCAGACCCCCGTGATCCCGTGAGGTTCCGACCATGAACACCGCCGCCAACCGCCCCGAGCCCTCGCGTACCGAATCCTTGCGCCTGCCGCCGCCCCGCCAGGGCTGGGGCAACATCTTCTGGACCCTGTTCGGCCTCGTGGCGCTGGGTGCCCTCCTCGTCGCCTGCGCCGTCTACACGGCCCCGCCGGTGGTGACGGATTGGCAGATCCGCGACACGGCGCGTCCCGTCGCCGCCGCGCGGGTGAGCGACGGCAAGTGCAGCACCAAGATCGTGCTCCACCTCTGCGACATGACCCTCACCCTGCCCACCCCGTCGGGCCCGGTGGTCCGCCGGATCAACACCGTGTTCACGGGCGTGCATGCGGGCGATTACAGCGTCCGGGTGATGGCCGATCCGGCCCGGCCCGACCTCGTCACCACCGATCTCGCCCTCGACCGCCTGTGGAACCGCACCGTCACGCTTCTGGTCATTGTGGGAGCGCTGGCGGCCATCATCGTCGCGGCCCTCGCCGCGATGGTGCGCAACCGGCGGGCCGGCGCGGGGGCCATGGGTTGATGCGATCGCGGCTTCGGCGGGACGGATCGCTCCACACACCGCGCGAGGGAGGCGCCGCATGATCGTGTTCTGGACCGGGCGGGGCTACTGGGTCGTCTTCCTGGCGGCGGCGGCGATGTTCCTGCCCCTGATCGTCCTGCGGCAGGTCGACGGGCCGGAAGTGGACCGGGCGGTCTGCCTCACCATGAGTCTCGCGGCGCTCGCCGTCCTCGGCCTCGGCCTGCGCTGGAACCGCGGCACGACCTTCGGGCCGGCCGGGCGCGACCACGCCTTCTGGGGGTTGCCGATGCAGGTCTGGGCCGTGCCGATGCTCGTGTTCGCGGCCCTGCTCGGGACCGGCACCATCACCACGGCGGAGGCTCCGCGCGCCCGCACTTCCTTCCAGGAATCCGGCTTCCAGAAATCCGGCGGCGTCGTCCGGTGAATCTCAGCCCCGCGTCACGAAGAACCAGTTCGGCGCGAGGCGGCGGTCGCTCTCGGCCCCGGAGCCGGCCGGAAACGCATCGTCCGGCCGGTACACGAACGACGTGCCCCAGGGCGTGCCCCCCGGGATCGGTTCGTCCAGGGCGATCTCGCCGCCGGGACCGCGGGTGAACCCCGCGAGCCCGAGGCGTTCGAGGGCGCCGCAGAGGGCGCGGTAGCGGGCGTAGGGAACCCCGAGGTCCCGCAGGACGTCGATCTCCCGCAGGCTGTCCGTGTCGCGCGCGCCTTGCGGACGGTACGGGGTGACGCGCCGGCCGTTGACGAGGCGGGTGCTCTCCCACCACGCCGTTCGCTCCGCCTCCGCCGGAGGATCGTCCCGCCCGCGTTCGAAGGACACCAGGGTGGGCATGGCCGCGATCTCGGCTACCACGGCGTCGAGCCGCGATCGGTTCAGGACGAAGTAGCCCGTCGTCGTTCCGAACGCCGCCCAGGTCATGCCGCCGCCGACGGCCGCCAGGGCGAGGAAGACCGCGACCCGGTGCGTCGCCGCGCGGGCGAACGCCGGCACCGCGACGACGGCCGCGGCGATCCCCGGGACCGGCGCGTAGGCGACGAGGGCCCAGCCGAACACGACGACACCGCAGCCGCCGACGACGAGGGCCGCCCTTCGCGTCCCGTCGGACCGAGGGGCAATCATGGCGGGACGATCATCGCCGACAATCCCGGACCAGAATCCCCGACCGGCGCCGTCATCGAACGGCGGCCCGGCCGATGCGGGCGCGTCGCGCCGGGAGGTTCCGGCCCAGGAGCGCGAGGCCGAGCCAAGCCAAAACCCAAGCCAAAACCCAGGCCGAAAGCCACGCAGCGAGCCAGATCTCGTACAGGTGGGCGTCGAGGGCGGCTTCCCCGTCGAGGCCGAGCCAGCGCGCGAGCCCGTGCGGGACCGGAAGGTCGGTCCAGAGGAGGACGCGCAGGACCGGGATCGAGAGCAGGCCGACGGCGAGGACGAGGCCGGCCGCCCGGTAGAGGGGCCGCGCCGCGCCCTCCACGGTGCCGACGAGGCCGCCGACGAGGGCCGTGCCGAGCCAGAGTTCGACGGGCCGCAGGGTCGGATCGGTTCCGGGCTCCGCGGGCAGGAGGGGAAACAGCAGGAAGACCGGGGCGAGGCCGAGTGCCAGCAGCAGCCCGAGGAGCGGAACGTGCAGCAGGCGCAGGACGCGGCGGCGGACCGGATCGCCGGCGTCGGGCCCCCGCTCAACCGTCCGCATCGCGCGCGCCGTCGAGGGCCTTCAGGACGGCGGGGTCGCCCCGGTGGCGCCGTCGCAGGGTCCGCCCGTCCGCCTCGGCGGCGTCGCAGCGCAGACGCTTCACGGCCGCCGCGATGGCCCGGCCGCGCGCCGCGTCCGTGGCCTCCTCCCCGCCCCAATGGTTGCAGTCCCGAAGCCGCGTCACGTACGCCGTCACGTCGCCCGGCAGAGCGGGCTCGGCCCGGACGGCGAGCGGTCCGAGGAGCGGCGCGGCGAGAAGCGTTGCGAGCGGCCCGGCAAAACCCTTGGCGACCTTGGCGAGAACGGTCCGCATGGCACTCCATCCTGCCTTTCCTCGGGGCTCCCGCGCCGTATACAGGGAACCCGCATGAGACGCAGCCTTCTCCCCGCCACCCGCTCCGCCGCCCGCTTAGCGCTCCTCGCAGCGTGCCTCCCCGCTCCGTCAGTGGTGGCGGGATGGGAGGCGGCGCGGTTCGAGCCGCCCGCGAAGACCGAGACCGCGACGTCTGGAGAGGGCAAGATGTCGGGGGAGGGCAAGCAGATCACCTGCACCACCTACCGCGATCTCATGGTGCGCGAGAGCGACACCGACACGCCGGACCCCGAGGACGCGAGCCTCGTGCCGCTCGTGAACGGCGCCGCCCCCGCCTGCGCCGCCGCGCCGGGGCCGGGTGCGCGCATCCTGGCGACCGCCGGCCAGCGCTTCCTCGGCCGCACGGGCGGGTTCCTCGTCTTCGAGCAAGCGAGCACCAACGGCACCGTCCCGTTCGCGGTGCTCGACGCGGGCACGGGCCGCACCCTGATCCGGGACACGACCGCCGAGGCCGGCATCGACACCTTCGCGGTCGCGGACGGGACCCTGCGGCTCGGGTTCCTCCGCGGCGTGCAGGGGGCCTGCTCGATCCCGAAGCACGGCGCCGGGTGCTGGGCGCGGATCGCCCGCGACGGGCCGCTTCCACCCGCCGTCGCGGCCCTGCCGGCACCCGTGAAGGCCTGCGCCGGGAGCTATCGGGCCGGAAAGGCCCCGAAGGACACGCCCAGCATCGTCTCGTTTCCCGTACGCCTCACGGGGACCGCCCCGCCCACCGTCGAGGCCGGCGGCCCGGTGCGCTGCGCCCCGACACCGTGAAGGCGATCTCCCCGTGAGGGCGGCTCTCACTTTGACAGCGTGCCCGCCCCGTCATCGAACCGTCACGCCAAGTCCGCATCCGGGGCCGTCCTACCGAGGAACCACCGCATGATCTCACGCCGCCACGCCCTCGCCGCCGCGCTCGCCCTGTCGGTCCTGTCCGCCCCCTCGGCCATGGCCGAGCCGACCATCGGCCTCGCCGAGCGCCGAGCGATCGCGGCCTACCGCCAGGACCGCTACCCCGCGCAGGAAAAGGCGATCCAGGAGGCGGCGGGCTTCGCCGTGCCGGTGGAGTTGGCGTGGGACGACCTCACGCTCCCGGGCGACGCCAAGTACTATTCCGACCCGGACTATTTCGAGAAGACGATCTTCGAGCCCCTCGCCGCCGGGCTGAAGGAGGTGGCCAAGGACAAGATGGGCCGCGACGCCCTGGCCGCGAAGCTCAAGACCATCCGCGTCCGCTTCGACGAGAACACCGCGCCCGCCTCGAACTACGCCAAGCGCCTCACGTTCGACGGCGGGGTCCTCGACGTGAACTGGCGGCCGTTCACCAACGTCGCCGACTCGAAGGACCGGGTCGAGGCCGTGGTGAAGCTGCTGGAGAAGGGCCTCTGACGGTGCGTGGCACCGCCCTGGGCCTCGCCGCCCTGCTCGCCGCCTGCGGCGCGGCGGCGGCCGAGCCGGCCGCCCGGTCCGGCACCTACGACAGCCTGACCCTGGCGGTCTCCGGCGATGCGGTGGCGGGGGTCTTCGCCGAGCAGCGGGGGGCGGCCGATGCCGGGAGCCCGCAATTCGCCTGCGCCTTCCTCCTGCGCGGCACCCTCGCGGGCGACCGGGCCAAGGTCGAGACGTGGTTTCCCGACGAGCCGGAGCGCATCCCGGGGGACCTCGCCTTCACCCCGGACGGCGCCGCCCTGACCCTCGCGGAGGATCACGGCGGGTGTTCGATGACCACGGGCACCATGGTGGGGACCCCCTACGCGCTCTCGCGGCGTGCGGCGTCGGCCCCGGACGGATGGATCGGCGTCGGCCTCGTGACGGCCGAGCGCACGGCCTTCCGGCCGGAACCCGGCCCGGCTCCGGCCCGGGCGCCCTACCTCGTCCGGCTCGATCCCGTCGCGGTGCTGGAGCGGCGGGACGCCTGGGTGCGCGTGCGCTACCGGGGCGAGAAGGCCCCGGTCATCGGCTGGCTGCCTGCGGCCGACCTCGCCGTGGTGACGCCCTGATCCCCTCGCCGCCCGAACGGGCCGAAGGCCCGCCCCCGACCCCAGGACGATCCCATGCGCCGAACGCTGTCCCACACCCTCCTCCCGCTGATCCTCGTGGCCGGCCCGGCCGTCGCCCAGGCCCCCGCCGTGCCGCCGCGCCCGGCCACGACCTGGGTGCCGGTTGAGGAGCCCATGAGCGCGCTCCTCAACGGCGGCCACCGCATCGTCTCCGCCTCCGGTCCGAGCTTCACCCTCGAGCGGGGCGGCAAGTACGTGGTCTGCGAGGTGCGGCCGGCGGGCGGGATGCGCGGGGCTGCCGAGACCACCTCGACCTGCCACCGCGTGAACTGAGGCCGGCAGGATGGAAGCCACGGACGCGTCCCTTCGCGCGCGGTTCGACGCCCTGTGGGCGCGGACCGTCGGCACGCCCGGCGCGGCGGCGTGGCGGGCCCTCGACGCGGGCTACGGCGCGGCGGACCGGCACTATCACGGCTGGCCCCACGTCGCGGCGCTGCTCGCGGGGCACGATTCCGTGCGGGCACATCCCGATTTCGCGGGCGTCGACGGCGACGCCATCGATCTCGCCATCGCCTTCCACGACGCCGTCTACGACACCGCCCGCGCCGACAACGAGGCCCGCAGCGCCGACCTTCTGCGTGCCGAGGCGGGGGTGGCCGCCGGGGATGCGCGCGTCCGGGCCGCGATCGCGATGATCCACGCGACGGCGGCGCACGGCCCGAGCGCGGACCCGGCGACACGGCTCCTCCTCGACCTCGATCTCGCCGTGCTCGGTGCGCCGCGCGCCGTCTACGCGGCCTACGCGGCGGCGATCCGCCGGGAATACGCCGCCGTTCCCGAGGCGGCGTGGCGGCTCGGGCGCGCCCAGGTCCTCGACCGCTTCCTCGCCCGGCCGCGCCTCTACCAGACCGACCTCTTCCACGACCGCTTGGAGGCGGCCGCCCGCGCCAACCTCGCGGCGGAAGCGGCCGGGCTCCGCGCCGGGCCCACGGAATAGGCGGACCCACGAAATAGGCAGACTCACGGAATAGGAACGTCCCGCATGCGTCCCTCGCGTCGCGTCGCGCGCCTCGTCGCGCTCCTCGGCCTGCCCCTCGTGCTCGCGGCCTTCGCGGCGGAGGGCCGGTTCGGCACCACGCGGTACCGCCTCGCCGGGACCGCGTACGCCGTGCCGCACACCTACGAGTTTTCCCGAAATTTCCGCCTGCCCTGGCTCGACGCGCTCCCGGGGCTCGGCCGGGAACCGGCGGATTCGCTCTGGCTGATGCTGCCCGCCGCCGAGGTCGCGGCGGGCCTCCCCGGCTACAGCCCCCTCAGCCACGGCCATGCCGGCCCGTTCGAGGCCGACCTCGTGGTCCACGTCGTCGGCGACCCGGACGGGCGCCGCTTCGCACCCCTCCACGCCCGGCAATGGGGCATTTTCGATGCTCGGCTCGCCCAGGGCGCGCCGTGGCGGCCCGACCCGTCCGGCGGCGAGCGCCTCGTCCATTCCGAGGGCGTCGACCACCGGCGCTTCTACCGCCTCCCGTCCCGGAACGCGGCGCGGCCGGCCGACCAGGCCCCGCCCGGCTGCCTCGCCTCGGACACTTCGGACAAGCGCGAGGTCTCCACCTGCACCTACCTCGTCCACCGCGACGGCCTCACCTACGATTTCTCCCTGCGCCCGGAGAATCTGGCCGTGGCCGACCGCGTGCCGGCCTACGTCCTGGCCCGCCTCGCGGCCTGGAAGCGTCCGGCGCCGGCCCGGGAGGAAGCCCCCTGATCCGCCGCGACCCGGCCTACTGGCAGCGCCTGCGCAAGGACCGTCCCTCGAACGTGGCGGCCGGGCTCGCCGTCGTGGCGGGCCTCGCCGCCACCGTCTCGGTCACCGCCTGCCTCGTGCCGGGACCGCACGGCGCCGCCCGGGCCCAACCCCTCTATTGGCTGTCGATGCTGCCCCTGGTCTGGTGGGCGAACGGCCTGGTGCGGTTCGAGCCGCGTGCGGTGCGGTGCTGGCGGGCCGCCCTGGCCCTGGCCTGCCTCGGCGCCGGCGCGGGCCTCGCGGCGGCCCTGTGGCGGGCGGAGGATTGGACGCTGCCCGCCCTCGGCTTCGCCGTCACCCTCGCGAGCGCCGGAGCGAGCCTCGCGGTCCACCGCGACAGTCTGGTCGCCCGCGAGGGGCCGGCGCGCTGAGCGCCACGGACCCGTCAGCGCTGGCGGATCGGCCGCAGGGGGCCGTGGAAGAAGCCGGGCTCCATCCCGATGGCGGCGGCGCGCTCACCGATCACCGCGAGGCCGCTCAGCAGCCCGGCGACAGGGGAATCCAGCAGGCCCGGATGGTTCAGGGCCTTGCCGATCTGGCGGCCCTCCCACCAGAATTCCGCGAACAGCAGGGCGAGGAGGCCGAGCAGCCCCCAGGTCTCCAGGCCCTGCCCGAGGAGATAGACGCCGTAGGGCGGCGACAGGATCGTGCTGAGCTTGGCCAGACCGATCACCCCGGCAAAGCCCAGGACGAGGATCAGGAGCAGGCGGACCAGCAGGCGCCGATACAGGCGCAGGGCCAGGTTGAGTTCCTCCACGGAGGAGTGGTCGAGCGTCAGGGACATCCGGGTTCCTCCCATGCGGTTCTTCCCGCCTGATACGGTCCGGGATGTGTGACCGACGGACGCCCGCCCCGCAACCGGCGCCGGGGCGGGTGACATCCCGGGGCCGGACGCCCATGCTCGCCCGTCGATGCGAGGAGCCCGAGCCGTGCTGGTGATCCTGGACCGCCTGTTCTCCCCATCCGGCGCGCAAGCACCCGCGACGGGCCGCCTCACGCCCGAGCGGGCGGCGGCAATCGCGGCGCGCGCCGCGGCGGGAACGGGCACCGCCACCACCGGCACGGCCGTGCCGACCCGGACGGACACCGGCCTCGTCTGGGACGTCCGCGAGGTCGCCTACGGCAGCGGCTGGCGTGTGTGTGTCGACGACGCCATGGGCGCGCCCGGCCCGGTCGGGCGCTGGGGCCTCCGGTGAGCCGGGCGGTACGGGGACGAGCGCTCGCCGCGCTCGCCCTCCTGGGGCTCGCGGCCGGCCTCGCGCCGCAGGCCGTGCGGGCGCGCGACGGGGGCGCCTACCCGCTCGCCTGCCGCGACGTCCACGCGGATTTCGCCCGCACGGAGCACTGCGCCCGCCGCGCGGGGGACTTCGTCCGCATCGATCCCGCCCGCCTCGCGCGCATGCCGTTCCGGGGCGGGGTGACGGAGATCGTCGTCGACGAAATCGGCTGGCTCTGGGCGCGCCGCGACGGGCTGGCGCTGGCGGTGTTCCCCCTCGACAACGGGCCGGACCCCTTCGCGCAGGGGTTGGTGCGCGCGCGTCACGCCGGCAAGGTCGCGTTCCACGACCGGCGCCTGCGCCGGGTCCTGACCACGGATTTCGACTGGTCGTTCCCGTTCAACGCCCGCGGGGAGGCCCTGGTCTGCCAAGGCTGCCGCTCGGATGGGCGACAGCCGTCCGCCATGGTCGGGGGCCGTTGGGGGCTGATCGACCGGCACGGCCGGCTGACGCGGCCGCTGGCGGAAGGCGGAGGCGCCGCCACGCGTTACTTCGGCTGGCCCCGATGAACGCGCTCGCCGACGCGAAGGCCGGTTGAGGACGCCGTCACGCGGTTGTGATCGCGCGGGGCCGCATGGTACGCCGTGGGGACGGGCTCAGACGGGAGACGGTGCCATGGACGAATCGCCTACGGCAGCGCCGCGCCCCGGCTCGGGGATGCCGGCGTGACCTCGATCTCGGGGCTGCCCGCCTTCCTGCTCTACCTCGCCACCGCCGGGGGGCTCATCGGGACGTATCTCCTCGTCTACACCCTCGCCACCGCCCACAACGAGGTCGCGCTGATCCGCCAGGACGTGGCGGCGGCGGCGGTGGCCCTCGGCTTCAGCCTCGTCGGCTTCGCCCTGCCGCTCTCGGTGGCGATCTACAACGCGCAATCCCTCCTCGACTGCATCGTCTGGGGCCTCGTCGCCCTCGTGGTGCAGATCGCGATCTACTGGCTCGTGCGCCTCGCCGTGCCCGACCTCTCCCGGCGCATCGAGGCGGGCAGCATGGCCGCCGCGACGCTCCTCGGTGCCGCGTCCTTCGCGGGCGGCATCGTCAACGCCGCCTCGATGACCGCCTGAGATGGTGGCGCCGCCCCCGGGGACACCGGACGCCGCCGCCGAGGCGCGCCGCCGCAAGCGCTCCGTCGCCATCTCCCTCGTCCTCGTCGCCGGGGCGGGCACCGCCGCCCTGGTGCTGGCCGGGCTCGATCCCTCCCAGAAGGAGGAGGACGCCCTCGTGTACGAGAACCCCGCCGCCTGCGCCGCGCAGGGCCTGCGCAGCGCCGAGGCCTGCACGACCGACCACGCGGCGGCTCTGGCCGCCTACGCGTCGAGCGCGCCGCGCTACCGCACCCTGGACGAGTGCCGGGGGCATCACGGCCCGGACGGCTGCGTCGCGGGTGAGACCGTCGTGGCGGACGCGGCCGGGTTCTTCGTGCCCGTGATGGCGGCCTACCTCCTCGGCCGCACGGTGGAGCAGGCCCTGCCGCCCCAGCCCCTCTACCGGCACGCGGACGAGGCGACGGGTGGGGGCGGGGGCTACTGCACCGGCGCGGGCGGACGGGTTTTCGCCGCCCGCGGCGGCGGGGCGACCCATGTGGCGTCGCGGGTGGCGCGCGCGACGCCATCGTCACCCCGCACGGTGACATCCGGCGGCTTCGGCGCGACCGGGCGGGCGTTCTCCTCCGCCTCGGGCAGCCGCTCGGGCGGGTTCGGGGGCGGCTGATGCGCCGGGTGACGCTGCCCGAGCGGCCGGACTGGCGCGCGCACGCGGCCCGGGCGGGCTTCACCTTCCATACCTTCGACGACGCGCCCTACTGGGACGAGGGCGCCTACTATGCTTTCACCCTGGCGGAGATCGAGGACGACCTCGAGGCGCCGACTCGCGACCTCCACGCCCTCTGCCTCGCCTTCGCCGAGCGGGCGGTGGCGGACGCGGCGATCCTCGCCTCCCTGGCGATCCCCGAACACGCCTGGGACGCCATCGCGGACAGCTTCCGGCGGCGCGACCCGTCCCTCTACGGGCGCCTCGACTTCCGCTACGGCGGGGCCGGCACGGGGCCGGCGAAGCTCCTCGAATACAATGCCGACACGCCGACGGCCCTCTACGAGAGCGCGGTATTCCAGTGGCTCTGGCTGGAGGACGGCCTCGCGACGGGGCGCCTGCCCGCGGGGGCCGACCAGTTCAACGCGCTGCACGAGCGCCTCATCGCCCGCCTCGCCGGGATGGGGCTGCCGGGCCGGTTGGCGTTCACGTGTTTTCCCGACGCGTTGGAGGACCGGGGCACGGTGGCCTACCTGCAGGATTGCGCGGTGCAGGCCGGGCTCACCGCCCCCTTCGTGCCCATCGAGGCCATCGGCCTCGCCGAGGACGGGCGTTTCGTCGAGGCCGGGGGCGGGCCCCTCGACGCCCTGTTCAAGCTCTACCCGTGGGAGTGGATGTTCGCCGACGCCTTCGGCGCCGCCATCGGCGCGTCGCCCACCCGCTTCCTCGAACCGCCCTGGAAGGCCGTGCTCTCGAACAAGGGGTTGCTCGCCCATCTCTGGGCCCTGGCGCCCGGCCACCCGAACCTGCTGCCGGCCTATTTCGAGTCCGACCCCGCCAAGGCGGCCCTCGGCACTTCGTTCGTGAAGAAGCCGCTCTACTCCCGCGAGGGCGCCAACATCCTCCTCGTGCGCGACGGCGTGCTGCTGGAGCGGGACGAGGGGCCCTACGGCGGCGAGGGCTACGTGCGCCAGGCGCTCGCCGAACTCCCGGTCTTCGACGGCCGCCACGCCCTGGTCGGCAGCTGGATCGTCGGCGACGAACCCGCCGGTCTGTGCCTGCGCGAGGGCGCGTCGCGCATCACCACCGACCGGGCCCGGTTCGTGCCGCACCTCATCGACGGGTGAGGCCGGGTCCGCGATTCTCCGCGACGGGGCGTCGTGCCATCGACCGTGACCGGCACGGGCACTTCGCGTCGCGGCCAAGGAACCCTCAGGCGTTCGCCGTCTTGATGGAGGTATGTGCGTGACGCACGGGGCGATCGCCTCGGGCCGTGCATCACGTGGCGGAGGAATGGGATTTCATTCCTCAAAACGCAAAGGATTGATCATGGCGAACACGAATTCCACCTCGGGCCAGCGGCTCCACGAGACCCAGAACGGCACGAAGTCCAACGCCAAGCAGGTCTCGACCGACGCCCTCAACGCCCGTCTGGCCGACGGCATCGACTTGGCGCTGGCGGTGAAGCAGGCGCACTGGAACCTGAAGGGTCCGCAGTTCATCGGCATCCACGAGATGCTGGATGGTTTCCGCGCCGAGCTCGACGATTACAACGACAAGGTCGCCGAGCGCGTCACCCAGCTCGGCGGGACCGCCCGGGGCACGGCGGCGGCCGTCGCGGGTTCGTCGCAGCTCGCCCCCTATCCCCTCGACGCCTACGCCATCGCCGACCACGTCGCGGCGCTGATCGACCGCTACGCCGTCTACGCCAACGCCGTGCGCCAGAACATCGACGACACCGACGAGGCCGGGGATGCCGGCACGGCGGATCTCTTCACCGAGGTGTCGCGCGGCGTCGACAAGCAACTCTGGTTCCTCGAGGCCCATGTCCAGGAGCCCACCGGCCAGCTGCGCGACGGCGACCACGCCGGCAAGCGCTGAGAGGCGACGAGCGCCGAACCCTTTCGCCGGTTCGCTGAAACGATAAAGGGCGCCGGTCTCCGGCGCCCTTTTTCGTGGAACTCCGCCCAGGGCGCGCGTCCCCTACAGGAACGGCGCCGGGTCCCGTTCCGGCTTGGGCGGCCGGACGTCGTTGCGGTTCCACCAGCCGCCGCCGAGCGCCTGGAATAGGGCCGCGGTGTCGGCGTACTGGTTGGCGCGGGCCCCCGCCGAGGTGACGATGGCCGACAGGTAGGATTGCTGGGCGATGAGCACCTGGGTGCTGTTGATGGCGCCTGCGGTGTACTGCTTGCGGATGAGGTCGAGGCTCTGGCTCGTCGCCTTCTCGGCCGCGGCCGCCGCCGCCACGGCCTGAGCGTCGGATTGCAGCGCCCGCAGGGCGTCGGCGACGTTCTGGAACGCGCCGATGACCACGGCGCGGTACTGGGCCTGGGCCTGGTCCAGGGTCTCCTCCGCGGCGCGCTGGCGGCGGAACAGGGTGCCGGCGTCGAAGATCGGCTGGGCCACGGTGCCGACGATGCCGTAGAAGCTCGCCGCCGAACTCGCGAGCTGCGCGATCCGCACGGCGCTCGACCCGCCATTGGCCGTGATGTTGAACTGCGGCAGGCGGTTGGCGACGGCGACCCCCACGAGCGCGCTCGCCTGCTGCACGTTGGCCTCCGCCGCCTTCACGTCGGGGCGCTGCTGCACGAGGTGCGAGGGCAGGCTGACGGGCAGCCGGGTCGGCAGGCGGAGCGACGCGAGGGTGAAGGTCTGGGTGACTTCCTCGCTGGGCAGGCGCCCGACGAGGGCGGTGAGCAGGTTGCGCTGGAGCGCGAGCTGCTTTTCCAGCGGCGGCAGCAGCTGCATCGACACCGAGAGCGCCGCCTGCTGCACCACCACGTCGGCTCCGGCGATCTGCCCGAGCGACAATTGCTTGTTGTAGAGGGTCAGGACCTCGGTCTGGGCCTGGATCACCCGCTTCGTCGCGTCGATCTGGGCGCGCAGGGACGCCTCCTGGATCGCCGCCAGCACCACGTTGGCGGTCAGCGACAGGTAGGCGGCCTCGAGCTGGAAGCGCTGGTTCTCGGCCTGGGCCTCCAGCGATTCGATCTGGCGCCGGTTGCCGCCGAACACGTCGGGGGTGAACGAGACCGTCACCTGCGGGGTATAGAGGCTGTAGAACAGCTGGCGCTGGTCGTTGAGCGGGCTCTGGAGTTCGCCGCCCGGCACCTTCTGGCGCGAGCCGAGGCCGTTGAACCCCACCTGCGGGAACAGGGTGCCGCGCTGGGCCTCGACGTTCTGCTGGGCGATGCGCAGGGCCGCCTGGGCGGCGTCGAGGTTGGGGTTGTTGGCGAGCGCCTCCTCTACGAGGCGGTTGAGCGCCTTGGAGTGGAACAGGGTCCACCACTGGCCCGGCACGTCGGCCCCGGCGATGAAGTTCTGGTCGGCCGAGCCGCCCTGGCGGGTCACCACCTTGTCGGTGGCCGTCGGGTTGCCGAGGGGCTCGCGGGTGTAACGGGTCACCGGCGGATCGGCGGGGGGCACGAAATCCGGGCCGACCATGCAGCCGCCGAGGCCCGCCGCCAAGACCGTCGCCAGGCCCGCCACGAGGGCGGCGGCGCGGGCCGTACGCAGGAGCGCCATCCCGGATCCGTTCGTGGTGCGTCGCATGATGTGGCCGATCCCGCCGGACGTCCGACGCCCGTAGAGGCGACGCAGACCCGCGCGAGTCAACGCGACGGTTCGTGCGGGATCGACGCTTTCACGCCCCTGTGTCGCGCGCATCACGCGTACGCCTCCCGGGCCGCCGCGTGCGCGGCCTCCGGCGGGCGCATTCCCGGGGCCGGCTTGCGCCGCGAGAACAGCCCGATGAGGATCGGCACGATCACCAGGATGAGGTTGGGCGCGAGCATGATGCCGCCCACCACCACCAGCGCCAGGGGCTTCTGCACCTGCGAGCCGATGCCCGTGGAGACCGCCGCCGGCAGGAGGCCGACGCAGGCGGCGACACAGGTCATCATCACCGGACGCATGCGGACGTTGGCGGCGTGCCACACGGCGGCGCCCCGCTCCCAGCCCTCGTCGAGGAGCTGGTTGTAATAGGAGAGCAGGATCACGCCCTCCATGGTCGAGATGCCGAACAGCGCGATGAAGCCGATGGCCGCCGAGATGGAGAACGGCGTCAGCGTCAGGGCCAGGGCGAAGATGCCGCCGATCATCGCCATGGGAATCACGCTGAGCGTCAGCAGCATGTCGGTGAGGGAGGCGAAGTTGACGTAGAGCAGGAGCGCGATGAGCGCGATGGTGATGGGCACCACGATACTGAGGCGCGCCACGGCGTCCTGCAGGTTGGTGAACTGGCCGACCCATTCGAGGTGGAAGCCCGCCGGCAGGGGCACCTCCTGGGCGATCCGGCTCTGGGCCTCCAGCACGGCGCCGCCGAGATCGCGCCCGCGCACGGAAAACTTCACCGGGATGTAGCGCTCCTGGTTCTCGCGGTAGATGAACGCCGCGCCCGAGGTCAGCTCCACGGTGGCGATCTCGGAGAGCGGCACGGGGATCACGCCGCCGGCGGGATTCGGCGCCCCGATGGTGATGTTGCGGATGGTGGCGAGGCTGCTTCGGTATTCGGATGCGAGGCGCACCCGCATGGGGAAATGCCGGTCCGAGCCGTACTCGTAGAGGTCGCCCGCCGTCTGGCCGCCGATGGCCGCCTGGACGGTGGTGTTCACGTCGCCGGGCGTCAGGCCGAAGCGGGCGGCTTTCCGCCGGTCGATGTCGATGCGCACCGTGGGTTGGCCGAGGGAGGCGAAGACCGAGAGGTCGGCGATGCCGGGAATCTTGGCGAGCGACGCCTTCACGGCCTCGGCGGTGCGGGTGAGTTCGGTGAGGTCGCTGCCGTAGATCTTGACGGAGTTCTCGCCCTTCACGCCCGAGGCCGCCTCCTGCACGTTGTCCTCGATGTACTGGGAGAAGTTGAACTCGATGCCGGGGAACGCGTCGTCGAGCTGCTTCGACAGGGTGCGCACCAGGGTCTCCTTGTCGAGGCCGGCGCGCCACTGGTCGATGGGCTTCAACGGCGCCAGGATCTCGACGTTGAAGAAGCCGGTGGCGTCGGTGCCGTCGTCGGGGCGGCCCTGGTGGGACAGGACGGTGACCACCTCCGGCACGTCGGACACCATCTTGCGCAGGCGCTCGACGTAGGCGTTGCCGGCCTCCAGCGAGATCGAGGCCGGCATGGTGCCGCGGATGTAGAGGTTGCCCTCCTCGAGCTTGGGCAGGAATTCGAGGCCGAGGGTTCTGGCCGCGATGGCGGAGGCCCCGAGCATGGCCGCCACCACGAGGAGCGACAGCACCTTGTTGCGCAGGCCGAAGCGCAGGATGATCACATGGCCGAAGCGCAGCAGGCGCACCACCAGGGTGTCGCGCTCCTCCACGTGTTTCGGCAGGATCAGGGCCGAGAGGGCGGGCGAGACCGTGAAGGTGGCGAGCAGGCCGCCGATGAGCGCGTAGGCGTAGGTCTTGGCCATGGGGCCGAAGATGTGGCCCTCGACGCCCGTCAGGGTGAAGAGCGGCAGGAAGCCGACGATGATGATGGTGGCCGAGAAGAAGATCGCCCGGTTCACCTCCGCGCCCGCGATGGCGATGGTGCCGAGCCGCCCGGTGAGGCCGCCCGGCGCCTCCTGGCCCTCGCTGTGCTCGGGTTCGGCCACGTGCCGGAACACGTTCTCGACCATGATCACGGTGGCATCGACGATGAGGCCGAAATCGATGGCGCCCAGCGACAGGAGGTTGGCCGAATCGCCGCGCAGGACGAGGATGAGGATGGCGAACCCGAGGGCGAAGGGAATCGTCGCCGCCACGATGATGGCGCTGCGCAAACTGCCCAGGAACACCCACTGCACCACGAAGACCAGGATCACGCCGAAGACGAGGTTATGCATCACCGTGTGGGTGGTGGTGTGGATGAGCCCGCTGCGGTCATAGATCCGCTCGACCTTCACGTCGGGGGGCAGCAGGCCGCTGGCGTTGATCTTGTCGATCTCGGCTTCCACCAGTTTCAGGGTCGGCAGGCTCTTGCCGCCCCGGCTCATGAGCACGATGCCCTCGACGATGTCGTTCTGGCCGTCATGGCCGACGATGCCGAGACGGGGCGCGTTGGAGACGCGGATGTCGGCGACATCGCGCACGAGGACCGGCACGCCGGCCACCTGCGTCAGCATGGTGTCGCGGATGTCGTCCATGTCGCGGATGAGGCCGATGCCCCGCACCACCGCCGATTGCTCGCCGACGTTGAGGGTCTGGCCGCCGACGTTGATGCTCGAATTGTTGAGCGCGGTGACGAGTTGGACCAGGGTCAGGCCCTGGGCCTGCAGGCGGTTGAGATCGACGGCGATCTCGTATTCCTTGGTCTTGCCGCCGAACGCCGTGACGTCGACCACGCCCGGAATCGCCTTGAACCGGCGCTGCAGCACCCAGTCCTGCAGGGTCTTCAGCTCCGTGGACGAGTAGCCCGCCGGCCCCGTCACCTTGTAGCGCATGATCTCGCCCACGGGGGAGGTCGGCGAGATCTGCGGCTGGGCCCCGCCCGGCAGGGGCGGCAGCTGCGACAGGCGGTTGAGCACCCGCTGCAGGGCTTCCTGGTAGGTGAAGTTGTAGTTGAACTGCACCTTCACGTCGGACAGGCCGAACAGCGAGATGGTCCGCACCACCGTGGCGTTGGGAATGCCGGCGAGCTGCACCTCCAGGGGAATGGTGATGTAGCGCTCGATCTCGTCGGCCGATTGCCCGGGATTCTGCGTGATCACGTCGACGAGCGGCGGCACCGGATCGGGATAGGCCTCGATGTTCAGCTGCGTGTAGCTGGCGTAACCCAGCCCCAGCATCGCGAGGAACATGAGGAACACCAGCACGCGCTGGCGCAGGGCGAAGACGATCAGGCTGTTCATCGCGCGCGGGTCATGGTCGGCCGATCGGGGCTGGGAATTTCTTGGGGGACGGTAAGGGTCGTGCGGTCCGGCTCAGGACGCCTTGTCGCCGCTGACGGCGCGATCCATGAACAGGGCGCCGCGGGTGACGATCTCCTCGCCCGCCTTGAGCCCCTCCACCACCTGCACCATGCCCTGGCCGGCGAGGCCGAGGGTGACGGCGCGGGCCTCGATGGCGCCGTCGGGCCGGGCGACCCAGACCTGGGCGCGGCGGCCCTCGTAGACGATGGCGGAGGGCGGGATCGCCGGCGCGGTCTGGCCGGGGCCGGTGAAGATCGTGAAGGCGGCGAACATCTCGGGCTTGAGCACCCGGTCGGGGTTCTCGACCTCGCTGCGCACGGCGAGGCGCCGGGTCGCCGGATCGAGGGAGGCCGCCATGTAGTCGACCTTGCCCTTGAAGGCCCGCTGGCCGAAGCCCGCCACCCGGGCCTCAATGTCCTGGCCGAGGCGGATCTTCGGGATCTCGCTCTCGCGCACGTTGGCGACGAGCCAGACCGTCGAGAGGTCGCCGATGACGAAGACCGGCTCGGCCGAGCTGCTGAGATACTGGCCGATGCCGACCTTGCGCTGGACGATGGTGCCGGCGATGGGCGCGCGCAACTGCGTCTCGGCGCTCAGGGTGCCCTTCTTCTCGTAGGCGGCGATGTCGGCATCCGACTTGCCGAGGATGCGCAGGCGGTTCTTCACCGCCTCCAGGCTCGCCTCGGCGGTCTTGAGGTCGCTCTGGGCGCCGATCACGTCGTTCTGGGCCGACTGGTAGTCCTTCAGAGCCACGGCTTTGGCCTGGAACAGCTCCTGCTGGCGGGCCGCGATGGTCACGTCGAGCTTCAGCAGGGCGGTGGTCTTGGCGATGGTGTTCAGCGCCGCTTGGTAGTCGCTCTGGGCCTGGACCATGTCGGTGGCCTCCATGGTCAGGAGCACGTCGCCGGCCTTCACCTCATCGCCCGCCCGCACCAGCACCTTGGTGACCCGGCCCGCATAGGGCGAGGTGACCGGCACGTTGTCGTCGTCGTTGAGGGCGATGCGCCCCTCGGCCGTGCCCTCGGGCCGGAACGTCACGGCCCGGACGGGGGCGATCTCCAGGGCGGTGCGCTGGGCCGGGTTCGGGCGGAACACCCGCGCGACGGTGTCGGCGCGGCCGCCGACGGTGTCGGCCGCCTCCTCGGACGGGCCGGAGATCTGGGCCATGCGCTCGCGCACCGTGGTGAGCACCCATCCGGCGAAGGCCGAGTCGCGCTCCGACCAGGCGACGGCGCCGAGACCGGCGCAGATCACCAGCCCGAGCAGGACGATGAGTTTGGAGATGCCCTTCCGGGGACCTGTGGACATGGCGGCACTTTCCGGCGGTCGGCGCGAAGGCGTTCTCGAGGGGGCTCGTCCCGTTGCCGGGTCGTATCCCAAGGACGGGATTCATGACGGCGCAATGACGCCGGAATGGGGGCACGGACAAAAGCCCGTGATCGCCGGCGGCTAACCCATGTTAGCCTCCGGGCCGGCGCCGACCGTGTCTTCGGCCGTGTCTTGCCGGTTCCGGCCGGGCGTCGTGCGGGCCACGTCTAGAAATCCGCGTGCAGGCGGGTGCCGAAGAAGTGCGCCGGGCCGCGGTCCCGGTTGTAGGCGGGGTTCGCCACGAACTGGTAGTCGGCCGTCAGCACCAGGGCCTTGCCGAGGCTCAGCGCGTAGTAGGCCTCCACCGCCCGCTCGGGCGCGTAGGTGAGCCGCCCGTCGCCGATGAGCAGGCCCAGCCCCCCGTTGGCGAAGTAGTCGCGGTGGGACGGCGAGAGCTGGTTCACGGACGTGCCGAGGCCGACGGTGTCGCTCGGGCGGCCCCATTGGCTGCCCTTCAGGGAGACGCCGCCGGAAAAACTCCGGTCGATGTCGGTGAAGGACAGGTTCTCGTTGCGCCCGTCGGCGGCGCTGGCGCGGGCGAACACGCCGAGATCGTCGGTGACCGCCTGTTCGAGGTTGACGTAGACCCCGCTCTTGCGGCGCGGGCGCCGGGTCGCCGCCACGGCGTCGTTGATGTCGTCGAAGGTGCCCGCCTGGGCGAGGCCGACCACCTCGCGGTAGCGCGCGCTGTTGCCGACGTTGGAGAAGGCACCGAGGCGCAGCTTGCCCGGCCGGTCGAGGAACGGCAGCACGTGGCGCTCCTCCAACTCTATGGTGAAGCCGCCGCGCTCGAACACCCGCGGGTCGAGCACGTCGCTGGACGGCTCCTTCGGCACCTGGGTGTAGGCGGCCCGCAACGCGAATTCGGCGCGGTTGTACTCGACCAGAATCCCCTGCGTGTAGCCGGGGAGGTTGGCCGGGAAGTCCCAGGCCGCCGAGCTCCACAGGCCCCAATTGGCGAAATCCACGCGCGGGTCGTGGGCGTAGCGGTTGCCGTCGAAATAGTCGCCCATGGCGAACTTGCCGGCGATGAATGTGATGCGCTCGACGTCGTAGGTGTTGGCGATCTGGTTTGGGCCGTCGGGCAGGGTCTCGGTCTCGCCACCGAGACCGAAGGTCTGGCGCACGAAGTAGCGGGCGGAGCGCAGCTTCGGGAACGGCGCCCCGGCCTTCTGCGCCTCGCCGTTGGTGAAGCCGGCGACCCCGAGGGTGCGGCTGAGGCCGAAGCCCTGGGAGAATTCCGGGTTGTAGTAGAGCTCGGTGCTGTCCGTGAGCTTCAGGCCGAGGAACAGCGTCGCCGTGGTCGTCGCCTGCGCCTGGTGCGGCACGAGGCTGTTGGGGCCGCTGTAGGGCGCACGGAACCCCGCCACGGCCTGGTTGAAGAACGTGGTCTGGCCGTGGAGCGAGAAGCGCTCGCCGAGCACCGGGCCGGATTCTTCCGCCTCGTCGGGCAGGCGCAGGCCGCCCGGATGCCAGCTCAGGCGCGCCATCACCTCGTTGGCGATGAAACCGGCCCGGGTCGAGACCGGGCCGCCCGCCGCCCCCGGCACCGTGCCGAGGTCGAACCGGCCGCTGCTGCCGAGATCGTTGTAGCGGTAGTCGATCCCGAGGCTGAAATGCTCGGAGACGGCGAACTGCACGCCGGCCCCGAGGGTGAAGCCGAGATAGGTGCGGTCGCGCCGCGCGGTGCCGACCGCGCCCGTCGCGGGGTCGGGATAGGTCGCGAGGAACCGCGCCTCGGCCCCCGTGAGCCCGAAGGTGGCGTAGATCAGCGACCGCTCGAAGGCGACGCCGAGGCGCCCGCGCACGGCGCCCAGCACGTCGGACTTGACCCGAATGAGGCTGAAGGCCGGATCGACGGCCTCGGTGCCGAAGCCCGGCGCCGTCGAGGCCACGGGTCGCTTGAGGTTGCTCCCGAAGAGGTCGGCCTCCACGCCCGCGAGCCACGGGCCGGTCTGCCAGTTGTAGCCCGCGAAGGCGCCGCCGACGGCGGTGGTGGCCTCGCGGCTGCGGTCCGAGCGCCCCGTCGCGTCCCCGGTCCGGAAGGCCGGGACGGCCCGGCCCCCGACGGTGGTGCGGCCGAAATCGAAGGCGCCGAACGAGGCCCCGGCGCTGCCCTCGATCCCGAGATAGACGCCGCTCCAATCGACGAAGGCGGGCGCGACGCGGGGTGCGGCGGCCAGATCGGCGGCTCCGGCCGCCGGGGCGAAGCTCAGGCCGACCGCCAGCGTGGTCGCCCCCGGGAGCCTGCGGAACGAACGGGGAAGGAACGGCATCGGTGGCGTCTCGGACGGGCTGGATCGCAGGCCCCGCCGCATTACCCCGCCCGAATGACCGTCGCATGTCGGGCGGGGACGCGGAATCGGACCGGTGTGGAAGGGTGTCGGGGAAGGGTGCCGGGAGTGTATCGGCCGGTCACGCTTTTTCACATGTCTTAATCCCTCGCCCGGTCGAAGCCGCGTCGGTGGCGCCGGATTGTTGCCTTCGCGCCACGGTCGCGCCGGGAGGCCGCACCTGCGGCAGGACGCCATGCGGCGCGCGCGTTCGCCCGATGCCATGTCGCCCGATACCATGTTGCCCGCGAGGGGCGCGGCTGCGGCGGACGATCGGGAGCACGATGGGACGAACGAGTGGGGTGAGGGCCGGGGCCATGGCGGCGCTCGCCCTGGGCGGTGCCGGCATGGCGGCGCCGGTGCAGGCCGGGTCCTCGGCGCAGCCGGGCCAGACCGTGGGCCTGCCGGCCGGCGCGCCGTTCGCGGTCGGCCTGTACTTCGTCAACACGTCGAGCTTCGGCATCCGCAGCACCGAGCCGCGCGGCACCGAGCTCAACATCAACCTGCCGAGCTTCATCTGGGCGACGCCCTGGACCGTGGCGGGCGGGCGCCTGCAATTCGTCGTGCTCCAGCCCATCGCGGCCTCGAGCACCCGGGGTGCGGCCTACCAGAGCGGCTTCGGCCAGACCCTGCTGGCCGGCCAGATCGCCTGGACCCTCGGCGAACACGTCCATGCGAGCTACCTGCTCGGCGCCTACCTGCCGAGCGACACCCGGATCGTGATCCAGAACGCGGTGCTGCACCAGCGCTTCGCCGTGACCTACAACGGCGACGGCCTCAACCTCACGGCGCACGCCCTCTACGGCACCGTGCTGGAGACGGTCTCGCCGCTGGGCACCGCGTATTACCCCGACTTCCTCAACCTCGACCTCACGGCGACGAAGAAGTTCGGGAAGTGGGAGGTCGGCCCCGTCGCCTTCGGCTCTACGGATCTGCCGACGCGCAACCCCGCCTACAAGCGCCAGGGCCAGGTCGCCGTGGGCGGCCTCGTCGGCTACGATTTCGGCCCCGTGAACCTCCAGGCCTATGTCACCCGCGACGTGGTCCAGAGCAATTACGGCGGCCGCGACACCCGCGGCTGGCTGCGCGCCATCGTGCCGATCTACAAGGACGCCGAGGCCGCCCCGTTGCGACCCGTCTTCGGGCGCTGATCCGCGTCTACGCCAGAAGACGTGCCCGTCGCCCGACCCACAGGGTGCCGGCCGCACCCGCAAATAGGGCGAGGCCGAACACCCAGCCGGAGACGGCGCCGGCCATGATCCCCGACAGCAGGGTGCCGACGCTGCAGCCGAGCCCGGTCATGGCGCCCCAGCCGAGGAGGAGCCCGCCGATGAGGCCGCGCCCGATCTGGCCCGGCGTCGGCAGGGCCGGGCGGAACTGGCCCGCCGCGAGGGCCGCCGCGAGGGAGGCCAGCACGAGGCCGCCGACGAACAGGCCGTTGGGCGTCAGCACCGCGTCCCGCACGGCCGTGGCGCAGCCCCGGAACGTATCGAGCCCCTCCAGGCGCTCGGGCAGCAGCCCGAAGGCCCCCGCCGCCTGCCGGCTGCGTCCGCCGATCTCGGCCGTGACCCCGAGGGGGCCGACCCGCAGGTAGGCGAGGGTCGCCAGCGCCCCCACCGCCAACCCGCCGAGCCAGACCGGCCAGCGGACGACGAACACCGCGTGCCAGGGGCTCGTTGGCGGCAGGTGGCTCTGCGGCAGGTGGCTCTGCGACAGGTGGCTCTGCGACAGGTGGCCCGGCGGCGCCACGGCTTCGGGCGCCGGCAGGCGGCGCAGCAGGAGCAGGGCGAGGGCGCCGAGCACCGCCAGGGCGGCGACGAGGCTCCCGGCGTAGCCGAGGTGGCGCGGCAGCCACAGGACCGGCGCCTCCGAGACGCTGACGAGGTAGAGCGGATTCCAGGTGGCGAACCCGAGGGCGAAGCCGAGGCCGGTGCCCAGCAGCGCGAACGGCGCCGTCGGCGAGCCTTCGCCCAGGCGGTAGAGATGCGCGCCGATGCAGGAGCCCGAGATCGCCATGCCGGCCCCGAACACCGCGCCGGCGAGCACGAGCACCGGTCCCACCGGGCCGATATGGGCGTCGGGCGGCAGGCGCGCGCCGGACGGGTCCGGCATCCAGGCGCCCAGCACCACGGTATAGCCGGCGATTCCCGCCGCGAGGGCGGCCAGGATGCCGAGCATCCCGCGCGGATCGCCTGTGACGAGGAGGTCGCGCCACTGGCAGTAGAAGCAGAAGCGGCTGCGCTGGAGCACGAAGCCGAACAGGGCGCCGAAGGTCAGGGACAGGGCGAGCCGCCCGCCCCCCGGTTCGCCCGCGAGGGTGTGGGCCGCAAGGGCGAGGCCGCCCGCGATGGCGAGCGCCCCGGCGACCCGCAGGGGGGCGCCCCCGTCCGTCCGGACGGAGGCGTTCGATGGGGCGGGCGGCGCAAGGGGGCGCGCCGCGACGCCGTCGCTCACTTGCCGCCCCAGACGGTCCCGGCGAGGTTCACCACGGGCACGCCGACGGTGTTGCCGTACTCGGTCCACGAGCCGTCGTAGTTGCGGGTCGGGTAGCCGAGGATGCGGCTGAGGACGAACCATGAGTGGCTGGAGCGCTCGCCGATGCGGCAGGAGGTGATGATCGGCTTGGTGCCGTCGATGCCGGCCGCCGCGTAGAGGGCCTTGAGTTCCGCCGGAGACTTGATCGTCCCGTCGGCGTTCACCGCTTTGGCCCAGGGCACGTTCACCGAACCGGGGATGTGGCCGGCGCGGATGGCGAGTTCCTGCACCCCGGCCGGGGCGATCACCTTGCCGCTGAACTCGTCGGGCGAGCGGATGTCGAGGATCTGTTCGTCGCGCTCGCGTTTGGCCACCGCCAGCACGTCGGCGAGGCGGGCGCGCAGAGCCGGCGAAGCCGGCGTGACGGCGAAGGCCGAGGCTGCGACCTCGGGGTTGCGGGTGTCGAGGGGGCGCTTCTCGGCCTCCCACTTCTTGCGTCCGCCATCGAGCAGCTTGACGTTGTCGGTCAGGCCGTACTGGGCGAACACCCAGGCGCCCCAGGCGGCGAACCAGTTGTTGTTGTCGCCGTAGAGCACCACGGTGGTGTCGCGGTCGATGCCCAGCCGCCGCACCAGGGCGGCGAACTTGTCCGGCCCGGCGATGTCGCGGCTCACGGTCTCGACGAGGTCCGTGTGCCAGGCGACGTTCTGGGCGCCGGGGATGTGCCCGCGCTCGAACACGCCCGGATCGACGCTGACCTCGACGATGCGGAGCTTCTTCGCCTCGAGGTTCTTCTCCAGCCATTCCGTGGAGACCAGGGGGCTCGCCGTAGACTGCGCGACGTTCGGTTGGGTCGCGGCCACGGGCTCCTGCGCGGCGACCCCGAACGCGGGTGTGAGCACGGTCAGGGCGAACGCGAACAGGCAGGCGGATTTTCGCAGCACGGGAGACACTCCGGGATCGCACACGCAGTCTCTCGAACCCCCCGGTGCGACCGGGAGATTCGAGACCTGCAAGGTCAGGATCGGCCTCGCCGCCGGACGCCTGATTTCGCGATGGGAGGATCACTGATCGGACCAGCAGTGCGGCGGCGAACCATCGACAATGTCGCCTTGCCGCATGCATCAAGTCAAAGGAATGCTGTTCTGTATTACGTTCGGGTGCAGCAAGTCTCTCGCCCCGAAACCCTTGGTTTCATGAAGGATTATCTTGGCGGCTCGAACGTGCGGCCGTTCGGGGAGCCAATCGCCCTCAGCGCTCGACCCGGAGGCTCCCGACGAAGCGCCGCGCGACCTCGCGCACGGCCTCGTCGTCGCGCTCGTCCGCCGGACCCTTGTCCCAGAGATGATCGAGGCTGCCTTCGAGATCGTCGAGCAGTTCGGGATGACGCTGGGCGAGGAACCGGATGGTTCCGAACAACAGGTGTTCGACGGCCATCTCGCGGCGTCGGGCGTCGATGATCTGCTGGGCGGGGTCGGCGCTGTGCTGGCTCATGGCGTTCCAACCGGCGGCCCCGGCCCCGGGTTCGACGGGCGGCCTCCCCCATGATGCCGCATGGCGTCCCGGGCGGTCAGGCCGTCATCTGGGGGGCGGGCTGGGATCGGCGTGAAGCCCCCCGTGGGAGCGCATCCCCGTGCGGGGGCACGAACGGCTGCACGAGGACGCGCCGGCCGCTGAGGTCGTGGACGCTGACGTACCAGGCGGACCAGTCCGTCTCCCCGTCGAGGCGGCCCATCAGGTCCTGCGCCACGCTTTCCGCCCAGCGGGTCACGCGGCCGGGTGCGCGGATGTCCTTGCCGACGGCGTCGAACACGAAGTCCGAGCCGTTCATCGCATGGAAGCGGTAGCGGGCCATGGAGGTCCCTCCCTGTCGTGATCGTGTCGGACAACGCACGAGTTCATGATATGTTCTTGTTATATGACGGGATTCGCCGCAGGCAAGCGGCGGCCTCCCGCAAAGCCGCGCGTTCCGGAAGAAAAGCCCGGGTCACGTCCAGTACAGGACCCGCGCCATGGGCAGGTGGCGCCCCAGCATCTCCGTAAGGGATGCGCGCAGGGTCCGCATGGTCTCGGCGGGGTAGACGTACTTGGTCGAGCCGAACTTCGTCAGCTTGCGGGTGCGCGCCGCCTCGTCGAGGTCGAGGTCGCTGCCCGGATACCAGTCGCGCAGGACGGTCTTCGAGCCGGGCGTGAACCGGTGGGTGATGAGCTCCGCCGTGAGATCGAGGTCGGGAATTCCGGCCAGCGCCGCGGCGATGCGGGCGAACAGATCGTCGTAGCCCGCCGGCCAGTCGGCGAAGGGCTGGATCGGCGCCACCGTGAGCCCGACGCGGTAGCCGTCGCGGGCGAGGCGCGCGAGCCCGTCGAGGCGGGCCTGGAGCGGGCTGGTGCCGCCCTCGAAGCGAATCAGCCCTTGGGCGTTCACCGACATGCGGACCCGCACCCGCCGTCCGTGCGGCAGGCCGATGAGGGGCGAGACGTCGCCGAACTTGCTGGTGAAGCGCAGCTGCACCGGCGCGTCCCAGCGCCCGAAGAACCGCACGGCCTCCGACAGGCTGCCGGTGAGGTGCTCGATGCCGAGGGGGTCGGCGTAGCAGGAGCCCTCGAAGGTGGTGCCCTCGTGCGCGCGCTCGGGCGACACGGAGGTGACGCCGCCGCTGCCGAGATGCGCCGGCAGCACGGCGAGGATCTCGTCGACGTTCGCGTAGACGCGGGTGATCGGCGGGCCGCTGAGCGAGCCGGCGAGGTAGCAGTACTGGCAATGGGCGTGGCAGCCCTCGGCGAGGTCGAAGCGCCAGTCGGCCGAGGGCGGGATCGGCTGCAGCCGGCGCTTGCTCGGGGGCGCCACCACCACCGCGAGGGTACCCTTGGCGGCGCGGTAGGCCGCGCGCGGGTCGTCGTGCTTCGGGGCGACCAGGCGATCGCCGGCGAGTTCGACCACCTCGGCGCCGAGGGCGGCGGCGCGCTCGGCGATGGCCCGGCCATGGGCGAACCCGCGGGCCGCGCGGGTGATGAGGACGCGCTGGGGCCGCCACAGGCGGGGCGGGGATGCGGCGGCGGGGGACGGCGAGGGGAGGGGCATGGTCGCGGCGCCTGCTGGGCAACCGCGCCCGCCCGCCGGCCGGGGCCGGCTCGGTCGAACGACGGTTCGTCCGGTACGGTGATGAGTCCCTTCGGGAGATAGGGATCGGCGACCGGATGGCGATGCCCCGCGCGTGCGACAGCTTGCGCAAGCGGGTCCGGGTCCGCATGACAGGCGAAGCCGCCCACCCCGGGCCCCCCGACCCCGGGCTCCCCCAATCCAAGGACCACGCATGCACGGACCCGGACGGACAAGCAGCCGCGTGGCCCGAACCGTGGCGGGCGCGCTGGCGATCCTGGCCGGCTTCGCGGCCCGGCCTGCGGCGGCCATCACGCCGGTCGACGTCGTGGGCGTGGAGAGCTGCGACGCCTTCCTCGACGCGTATGCGCGATGCGCCGCGAGCCCGGGCGTGCCCGAGGCGGCCCGGCCCGGCATTCGCCAAGGCATCAACACCCTGCGGGAGAGCTTCCGGAATGCCGTGGCGCGCGATGCGTCCGCCCGCCCGACGGTGGCGTATCAATGCGCCCAGGCCCACGAGGCCGTACGCCGGAGCCTGACCGAGGCGTTCCGGTGCGACTTCCCGGCCCTGGCCCCGGCCGCGCAGGCCCTGCTGCAGACCCCGCCCGCGCCGCCCTCCGGGCGGGCGCCGGCCCGTGCGCCCGCGCCCCCGAACCCCGAGGCTCAAGTCCTGGCCCAAGTCCTGGCCAAGGCCAATGCCTACACGGAGGTGCAGAACCACCTCGTCCGCTCCCACCCCCTGGAGCGGCAGCTCGCGGACTACCGCCGCGACAACGAGCGGGTCCTGAAGCTCGGGACCAAGCTCGGCGCCAACGCCTGGTACCATTTCGGCATCGTCGATTTCGACGGGGTCCTGGACGAACTGGACACGGCGATCGCGCTGCCCGGGACCGTGCCGGAGATCGACGCCGAGGCCGCGCGCCTGCGCGACGCCCTGCGCGCCCTCAACCCGACCCTGAAGGCCCTGACCCGCTACCAGACCACCCGCGAGTTCAAGGAGGACGGCTACCGCCTCGCCCGCGAGCAGCATCCGATCCTGGTGCCCCGCGTCGAGGCCGCCGCCAAGGCCATGGACGCCTACGGCACCGCCCTGTTCGAGCGCGAGATCGCCCGGGACGAGGCGCGCCTCGCCGCGCTCCCCGAGGACGCGCCCGCCCGCCGGCTCCTGTCCACCAGCCTCGCCCTGCGCCGGGCGGTGCGGCGGTTCGAGGCCCTGGGGCCGAAGGCCGACGTGGCGCCCTTCCTCGCCGCCCTCGCGGCGGTGTCGACGGCCAACGCGCAGCTCGGCGCGACCCTCGACGCCCTGAGCCCCAAGGCGAATTCGTCCTGCACCGGCTACACCGACACCGTCGCCCGCGTGATCGGGCACGGCCGCGACGTCGCCCGCGACATCCGCGCCAAGGGCGATCCGAGCCAGCCGGCCCAGCTCTTCGGCGAGACCTACAACCGCTCGGTCCGCGACCTCGAATCCTGCCACCGCAACGAGGCGCGCGTCCGGCCGGGTTAGAAACCCGGCCGGACGCGCATCCCCCACCAAACCCGCGAGGTCTCCCCATGCGTTCCGGTCGTCGCTTGTCCGAACGGTGGTTCAATTTCGTGCTGTGGCTCGTGGCCCTCGCCTTCGCGGTGTTCCTTATCGGCCTCGGCGCCCTCGTGGTCGGCGACCTGCCGCAGGTCGAGCACCGCTTCACCCTCGAACAGTTCCTCGACCGGGAGCAGGCCCGAGCCTCGACGGACGCCCTCAAGGCGATCCGCCGCGCGCAGGACGACGCCCGGCGGCAGGCCGAGCAGGCTCAGCTCGCCCTCGACGCCGCGCGCTCGGCCTCGGAGGCCGCCCGCGAGACCTTCGCCAACTGGCTGAAGACCCGCGACGCCACCCGGCGCGTCGACCAGGACCCGGCCCTCATCGCCCGCACGGAGGGGCTCGACGCCCTGAAGGCGGCCGAGCGCGCCGTGGAGGAGCGGCTCGAAGCCCTGAACCGCACCGCCCTCGACCTCTCCGAGCGCGAATCCGCGCAGGACGCCGTCGAGGCCGAGCTGCGGGGCGCGGCCCAAACAAAGCTCGACGCGGCCGAGCACGGCCAGGAGCTGCGGGTGTTCGGCTACCGCCTCGCCCTCACCCTGCCCCTGCTGGCACTCGCCGGATGGCTGCTCGCCCGGCGCCTCCACACCCGCAACTGGCCCTACGTCTGGGGCTTCGCCCTCGCCGCCGCCTTCGCGTTCTTCGTGGAGCTGGTGCCCTACCTGCCGAGCTACGGGGGCTACGTGCATTACGGCGTCGGGGTGATCGTGACGTTCCTCGTCGGCCGCACGGCGATCAACGCGCTCCACGCCTACAACGAGCGCCAAAAGGCGGCGGAAGCCCGCCCCGACGCCGAGCGCCGCACGGAGATCGCCACCGACCAGGCCCAACTCCGCCTCGCCAAGAAGGTCTGCCCCGGCTGTGAACGGCCCATCGACCTCGCCAACCCGGCCGCCAATTTCTGCCCGCATTGCGGCATCGGCGTCTTCGAACACTGCCCGGCCTGCGACCACCGCAAGAGCACCTTCGACCGGTTTTGTTATTCGTGTGGGACGGTGGGGTCGCCTGGACCGGCGCCGGTGTGATGTTTGGGGTGGAGGCGGTCGATTTTCCTGGATCGCGCGGCCGCGAAAAGTCCCAATCCTGAGAGTTATGGCGATCCCAGATGGGGCTTTGGCCTGATTCTTCTCAACCCCCTCATCCTGAGGTGCCGCGTCGGCGGCGTTGAAGGAGGGCTCCAAGGGTCGCTCTGGCTTTTGGAGCCCTCCTTCGAGGCTTATCCCTTCGCGATGAGCACCTCAGGATGAGGATGTGGGTCGGGGACCCCCGCGCCCCACCCTTGACCCCCGCCCCCCGATCCACAACAAGAGAACAAAGACCGAACAGTTCGCCGCGCCCGAGACGCGAGGGCCGATGTCGCGCGAGACCGAAGCCACGACCGACGCCAGCACCGCGCCCACCCGGAAGATCATCCACATCGACATGGATGCGTTCTACGCCTCCGTGGAGCAGCGCGACGATCCGGCTCTGCGGGGGCGGCCCCTGGCGGTGGGCGGGTCGCGGGAGCGCGGCGTCGTCGCGGCGGCGAGCTACGAGGCGCGGGTGTTCGGCGTGCGCTCGGCGATGCCCTCGGTGACGGCCCGGCGGCTCTGCCCCGACCTCGTCTTCGTCAAGCCGCGCTTCGACGTCTACAAGGCGGTGTCGGCCGAGATCCAGGCGGTGTTCTCCGAGCACACGCCCATCGTCGAGCCGGTCTCCCTCGACGAGGCCTATCTCGACGTGACCGAGAACCTCCGGGGGCTGCCCACCGCGACCGCGGTCGCCCGGGCCATCCGGGCCGAGATCCTGGCCCGCACCGGCCTCGTCGCCTCGGCGGGGGTCTCGTACAACAAGTTCCTGGCCAAGGTCGCGTCCGACTACCGCAAGCCCGACGCCCTTTTCGTCATCACCCCCGCCATGGGCCCGGCCTTCGTCGAGGCCCTGCCCATCGGGCGCTTCCACGGGGTCGGCCCGGTGACGGAGGCCAAGATGAAGCGCCTCGGCATCCTCACGGGCGGCGACCTCCGGGCGCGCTCGCTCGCCGAACTCCAAGCCGTGTTCGGCAGCGCGAGCGGGTATTACCACGGCGTCGCCCGGGGCATCGACGAGCGCCCCGTGCGGGCGCACCGCATCCGCAAGTCGGTGGGGGCCGAGACCACGTTTTCGGAGGACACCACCGCGTTCGACGTGCTGGCCGAGCGGCTTCAGCCGCTCCTCGACAAGGTCTGGACCACCTGCGCGGGCAAGGGCGTCGCCGGCCGCACCGTGACCCTGAAGCTGAAGTTCTCGGATTTCGAACAGATCACCCGGGCGCGCTCCCTCGGCGCGCCGGTCGCCAGCCGCGAGGCAATGGCGCAGGTCAGCCTCGGCCTCCTGCGCGACGTGTTCCCCCTGCGCCGCAGCGTGCGGCTGATCGGGGTGTCGCTCTCGGGCCTCGACACCGGCGCGGGCGAGGCCCCGCGCCAGCTCGGCCTCGCCGTGTGAGGCCCCCCGCCTACCGGGCCGGCGGCTGCCAGATGGCGAGGGCGGAGGCGTCGACGGGGCGGGGCAGCAGGCCCTCGGCCCGGAAGGCGTCGGCGATCTTTTGCTGCTCCCCCAGGGCCGCCCGGGTGACGGGCTCGACCCGGTAGCTGCGGCGGGCGTTGGCGCGCACGATCACGTCGGCGTCGATCTTCCACAGGGGCGCCAAGCGGGCGGCGGCGGCCTCCGGCTCGGCCTTCACGAAGGTGCCGGTCTCGGCGAGCTTGGCGAACAGGATGCCGAGGACGTCGCCGGATTTGACCACGTAATCGTCGGCCGCGAGGTAGTAGCGCGTGTAGAGCGACAGGCCGGCGCCGTCGCGCAGGACCCGCGCGCCCGATTGCTGGCGGGCCGCCGACAGGAACGGGTCCCACGCCACCCAGGCCTCGACGCCGCCGCTCGCCAAGGCCGCGCGGCCGTCGGCGGGGGTGAGGTAGGCGGGGGTGATGGCCTTGAACGAGAGGCCGGCTTCGGCGAGCGCCGCCAGCAGCAGGTAGTGGCTGCCCGAGCCCTTGGTCACGGCGACCCGCCGGCCCTTGAGGTCGGCCACGGATGTGAGCGGCGAATCCCCCGGCACCAGGATCGCCTGGGCCTCGGGCGAGGGCGCCTCCTGGGCGATGTAGGTGATCTTGGCCCCCGCCGCCTGGGCGAAGAGCGGCACCGTGTCGGCGACATCCGCCGAGACGTCGATCTGCCCGGCGTTGAGGGCCTCCATGATCGGCAGGCCGCTGGTGAACTCGTGCCAGGACACCGTGACGCCCGCCGGCTTGAGGGCGGTCTCCAGGCCGGCATCCTGGCGCAGCAGGGCGATGAGGGTCGAGGAGCGCTGGTAGCCGATGCGCAGGGTCCGGTCGGCGGCCTCGGCGGGCCCGAGGCCGAGGGAGGCGATGCCAAGGGAGAGCACGGCGGCCCGCAGGGCGGATTTCAGGGAACGATGCATGGGTGCCTCGCAAGGGGGGAAGGGGTGAGGAGGGTGGGGCTCAGCGCAGCGGGATGTCGCGCGGCGGGCGCAGGCCTTCGCCGCCCCGGTCCCGGCGCGGGCGCGGCCGGGCCGCCTCGGGCGGCCGCGAGGGGTAGTTCGACGCGAACGGGTTCGGCGGCACGGTGTCGGGGGCCGGCGCGCGCCCGCGGCCCTGCGCTCCGGCGGGTCCACTCGCGGGTCCGCACACCGAGCCGCAGGCCAGCCCCGCGAGGATCAGGGCACGAAAGGCGGACAGGCGCATGGGCGGACCTCGGGGGCGAACGGCGACGACGGCTTGGACCCCATACCCCGGCCGCCCATATGGGGCGAGGCCCCGCGGGACGTCGCACGCGCGACAGCGAGGATCCGGGACAGGAGACGCCGCATGGAGCCCCACACCTTCGAGCAGGACGGCGTGACCTACGAGGTCCGCTTCACCCGCGAGGCCGAGGCCTGGATCGCCCGGATCCGCCGGGCCGGCGAGGCGACGGCGCAGATCGTCGCCTTCCCGCACGGGCGCGGCTACGATTCCGACGACGTCCGCGCCTCCCTCATCGCCGGCTGCGAAGCGGCGGTGCCGAACCTCCCCTGGGCGGCCGTCACCCGGCATTAGGGGGCGGAGATGGGCTCAGGCCCGGTGGGCCAGCAGCCAGACCACCGCGACGGCCAGGGCCAGGGCGACGAGCTTCCAGAACAGGACGGGGTCGCGCTCCAGCAGGGCCGCCGGCCGCAGGCCCGGCAGGGCGGCGTTCGGGGCACGCAGGTCCGCCACGAAGGCCGAGGCGGCGTCGTAGCGCAGCGCCGGGTTCGGATGCACGGCCTTGCGCAGGGCGGCGTCGACGAAGGGCGGCAGCCCGGCGCGGGCGGCGGCGACGGAGACGTAGTTCAGCCGCCGCCCGCGCGCCTCCGTGACGGCCTGCGCCGCCTTGGCGCCGTAGGGCAGGCGCCCGGTGAGCATCTGGTAGGCGATGACGCCCACGGAGAACAGGTCCGAGGCCGGCGTCGCCGGGTGGCCCGCGAGGCACTCGGGCGCCGTGTACTGGATCGTGCCGAGGGCCGGTTCGCCCGCTTCCGAATCCTCGGCGATGCCGGCGACCCGCGTCGAGCCGAAATCGATGAGGCGCACGGTGCCGGCCGCGTCGAGGAGGATGTTGGCGGGGCGCAGGTCGCCGTGCACCATCTCGCGCCGGTGGAACGCCTGCAGCCCGCGGGCGATCTGCTCGACGAGGCCGCGCACGGTTTCGAGGCCCGGCGTGGGGTTGTCCCGCAGCCATTGCGCCAGTGTCTGGCCTTCGACGTAGTCCATCACCGTGTAGAGGTGGCTGCGGGGGCGGGTCTGCACGGGGGCCGTCAGCACGTGCGGGCTGTCGATGCGCCGGGCGATCCACTCTTCCATCACCATCCGGCGCAAACCCGCGGGATCGCCGTGCAGGTCCGTCGAGGGCATCTTGAGGGCGACCTGCGCGCCGGTCTCCCCGTCGAGGGCGAGGTAGACGTGGCTGCGGTGGCTCGCGTGCAGAGTGCGCAGCACCTGGTAGCCGTCGAACAGGGCCGGCGGGTCGAGGAGCGGGGCCGGGGGCAGGTCCGCGCTCCGGCCGAGATGCTCGGCCGGATCGCCGTCGGGCAGGGCGTCGATGCGCACGATCTGGACGGTGAGGTTGTCGCCGCTGCCGTTCTCGTAGGCACGCCTGACGATCGCTTGGGCGGCCCGGTCGAGATCGTCGCCGTGCCGGGCCACCTCCGCCGCCATGGCCTCGGGCCGCACGTGCTCGTGCACGCCGTCGGTGGTCAGGAGGAAGACGTCGCCGCGCTCGAGGCCGACCCGGCGATGGTCGATCTCCACGTGGGCGGCGGCGCCCAGCGCCCGGCCGAGATAGGATTCGGTGGCCGACAGGACCACGCGGTGGTCCTCGGTGAGGTCTTCGAGGGAGCGCCCCGACACCCGCGACACGCGGGCGTCGCCGACGTGGAAGATGTGGGCCGTGCGCGACCGGAGCACGAGGGCGCTGAAGGTGGTGACGTAGCCCCGGTCCCGGCCGCCCTCGGGGTCGTGCCGGTGGCGGTTGCGCCGGGTCTCGGCGTGGAGCCACGAATTGGTGGCCGCGATGACGCGCTGCGCCGAGGTCTTCACCGACCAGGTGTCGGGGGTGTCGTAATAGTCCGACAGGAAGCTCTTGACCGCCGTCTCGCTGGCGATGTGGCTGACGGGGCTGCTGCCGATCCCGTCCGCGATGGCGAGGACGGCGCCCTTGAGGGCGAGGGCGGGGCGCCCGGGGAGGGCAGCCCCGTGGAAATCCTGGTTGGTCTCCTTGCGGCCGCGTTCGCTGTGCTGGCCGAGGGAGAGCGTCAGGTCCTGGGGCATCGTCCGGGAATCATCGAGGAACGGTGGGCCGGGCCCCGCGCTGCGAGGCCCGGACGGTCGTGCCGGATTCGGTGTCTCTCATAAAACTCCCGCTGCACCGAAGGGCTCGGCGTGAGAACCGGTCGTGACCGGGAGTATTGTGAGGCACGCTCAGGCCGCGTGGCGGCGCTCGATCCCGACCACGTTCCGCTTCGGGGCGGTGCGGACGTGGGTGGTGTAGAGGGTGAGGCCCGTGAACGCGAGGCCGCCGACGAGGTTGCCCAGGACCGTCGGGATCTCGTTCCAGACGAGGTAGTCCATGATCGAGAAGTGGCCGCCCATGAGCAGGCCGAACGGGAACAGGAACATGTTCACCACGGAATGCTCGAAGGTCATGTAGAAGAACAGCATGATCGGCATCCACATGGCGATCACCTTGCCGCTGACCGTGGTCGAGATCATCGCGCCGACGACGCCCGTCGAGACCATCCAGTTGCACAGCATCCCGCGGATGAAGATCGTGAACCAGCCCCCCGTGCCGTGCGCGGCGTAGCCGACGGTGCGGCGCTCGCCGATGCCCGCGATGAAGGTGCCGACCTGATCGGGCGGCGCGGTGAAGCCGAAGGTGAACACGAAGCCCATCATCAGGGCGACGGTGAGCGCACCGAGGAAGTTGCCGACGAACACGAGGCCCCAGTTGCGCAGCACGCCGCGCCAAGTGACGCCCGGGCGGCGGTCCAGCAGGGCCAGGGGCGCGAGCACGAACACGCCCGTGAGCAGGTCGAAGCCGAGCAGGTAGAGCATGCAGAAGCCGACGGGGAACAGGGCCGCGCCGAGGATGGGGATGCCGGTCTGCTGGGTGATGGTGACGGCGAAGACGGCGGCCAGCGCCAGGATCGCCCCGGCCATGTAGGCGCGGATCACGGTGTCGCGGGTCGACATGAAGACTTTGGATTCGCCGGCGTCCACCATCTTGGTGACGAACTCCGCGGGCGCGAGATAGGCCATTGCTTGTCCTTCTTCTAGTTCGAGGCTCCTGCGGGGCCGCCGGATTCGTCGCGAACGATCCGGCCCGCCACCACGCGTCGTTGCGCGGCTCGCAGAGGGCACCGGGCGGTCCATGGGACGCGCCCGACGCCTGTCGAAATTCGACAAGGCAAGATTCGCGCCTTTTGAATACACGCTCCGATGGGGCAGCTTCGACGGCTCCGCCGGTGGGGTTGGGCTCCGTGACTCCGACGGAGTTCGCGAATCCGCCGTGTGAATCCGGCCACCCGGACGGCGAAGGCCCTCGCCGAAACCCGAAGCGCCGGCTACCCGCCGGGAAAGGCCCGACCGGGAACCACCCGCGGCCCGCATCGGTTCGCCCCCGACAACACGAGGACCAATCCCATGACGGACGTCACCTATCGCATCGTCGAGCACGACGGCGGCTACGCCTACAAGGTCGGCGACGTGTTCTCCGAGACCTTCCCGAGCCACGACGAGGCGCTCCAGGCGGCCCAGGCCGCGGCGGCCGAGCAGCAGGTGCCGGGCTCGACCGAAGGCATCCGCTATCAGGACGGCGCGGGCGCCTGGCACGACGAGACGGCGCAGGGCAACGACCGCCCCGTCGCGAAGGTCGTCGAATAGGCCGCTCCTCGATCGGACTCTCCGCGGAGTCCTTGGACCAAAGGCTACGGGGCCGGGGTTTGCACCCGGCCCCCATCCGGTGCAAAGGCGAAACGGCGCTCCCCGCGCCCCGGAGTTTTGCCGTGAATCCGCGCCAGCCCGACCATGCCATCGATCCCCTGTTCACCGAGCGCTGGTCGCCGCGCGCCTTCACCGGCGAGGCGGTGCCGGAATCCGAATTGCTGCGGATGTTCGAGGCCGCGCGCTGGGCGCCGTCCTCCTACAATTCCCAGCCCTGGCGCTTCCTCTATGCCCTGCGCGACACGCCTCATTGGGCGCCGTTCCTCGACCTCCTCGTGCCGGGCAACCAGAAATGGGCGAAGGATGCGGGGGCGCTGGTCATCCTCGTGTCGAACACGCACATGAAGGTCGGCGATGTCCTGAAGCCCACGCCGAGCCATTCCCTGGACACCGGCGCGGCCTCGGCCAACTTCCAGCTCCAGGCCATCCGCCAGGGCTGGCACGTCCACGGCATGGGCGGGTTCGACAAGCCCCGCACCGCGACCCTGCTCGCCGTGCCGGAGGGCAACCACGTCGAGGCGGCCTACGCGGTCGGCCGCGCCAAGCCTCGCGAAGACCTCACCGAGGAGGAGCGCGAGAAGGAGGTGCCGAACGGGCGCCGCCCCATCGGCGACTTCATCCATGCGGGCGGCTTCCCCGGCCACAAGCTCTGAACCCAGCCATGCTGGCGCCCGCCTCCGACTATGCCGGCCTCGTCGCGGGCTTTTCCTGGGACATTCCCGCCCGGTACAACATGGGCGTGGAGGTCTGCGACGTCTGGGGGACGCGCGAGCCGGACCGGCCCGCCATCCTGGCGGTCACGGCGGCGGGCGTCGCCACCACCACGTTCGGCACCCTGAAGGCGGAGTCCGACCGCCTCGCCGCGGCCCTGCGCCGACGCGGCGTCGGGCCGGGCGACCGGGTGGCGGTGCTCCTGCCGCAATCGGCCGCCGTGGTGGTGGCGCATGCCGCCGCCTACAAGCTCGGCGCCATCGCGCTGCCGCTGGCTGGCCTGTTCGGCCCCGACGCGCTCGCCTACCGCCTCGCCGATTCCGGCGCCCGGGCGCTGATCACCGACGCGGCGGGCCTCGCCAAGGTCGCGCCCCTGCGCGCCGGATTGCCGGGCCTCGACCTCGTCCTCAGCCTCGACGGCGCCGGCGAGGGGGCGCTCGCCTATGCCGACCTGCTCGCCGACGCATCGGACGCGACATTCACCCCCGTGGACACCGGGCCCGACGATCCGGCCCTGATGATCTACACCTCCGGCACCACGGGGCAGGCCAAGGGCGCCCTCCACGGACACCGGGTGCTGCTCGGCCACATGCCGGGCTTCCTGATGATGCACGACTTCCCGCCGCGCCCCGGCGACCGCCTGTGGACGCCGTCCGACTGGGCCTGGGCCGGCGGCCTCCTCAACGCCACCCTGCCGGCCCTGCGCCTCGGCGTGCCCGTGGTGGCGCAGCCGGCGGCGCGGTTCGAGCCCGAGGCGGCGTTCCGGCTCATGGCGGAACACGCCGTCACCACCGCGTTCCTGCCGCCCACCGCCCTGAAGATGCTGCGCACGGTGCCGGATCCGCGCGGCCGCTTCGACCTGTCGAAGCTCCGCAACATCGCCTCGGCCGGCGAGGCGCTGGGCCCCGAGACCTACGCTTGGGCGCAAGGTGCCCTCGGCCTCACCATCGGTGAGGCCTACGGCCAGACGGAGTGCAACCTCGTGCTCGCCGCCTGCCCCTCGGCCGGCGTGGCGCGGCCCGGCTCCACCGGGCGGCCCGTGCCCGGCCACCGGGTGACGATCCGGCGCCCCGACGGCACCGAATGCGACGCCGACGAGCCCGGCGAGATCTGCATCGCGCGGCCCGACCCGGTGATGTTCCTGCGGTACTGGAACCAGGCCGAGGCGACGGCGAGCAAGTTTCGCGGCGATTGGATGCTGACCGGCGACACGGCGCGGCGGGATGCAGACGGCTATGTCCACTTCGTCGGACGCGAGGACGACCTCATCACGTCCGCCGCCTACCGCATCGGCCCAACCGAGATCGAGGATTGCCTGAGCCGCCACCCCGCCGTGGCGATGGCGGCGGCGGTGGGCCGGCCCGATCCCCTGCGCACGGAGATCGTGAAGGCCTACGTGGTGCTGCGCGAAGGCTTTTCCCCCTCCGAGGCCCTGGCGACCGAGATCCAGGCCTTCGTCCGCACCCGGCTCTCGGCCCACGAGTATCCGCGCCTGCTCGAATTCCGCGATCACCTGCCGATGACCACCACGGGCAAGATCATCCGCCGGCAGCTGCGCGACGAAGCGTAAGGCGGCCCACGCGAAGACGGCCGCGAGTTCTCCCACGGCCGTCCGGTCCTAGCGCTCTCGTCCTATCGCTCTTGTCCTATCGCTCTTGCGCGATCAAGCGGGGTCCGCGTACGGCAACCCGTTCATTCAGCAGGACGAGCCGCCCGCGGTCTGGCCGTACTGCATCACCGGGCGGGTCTGCTGGTTGGCGTTGCCGTCGGCGGCCGAGCTCACGGGGCAGCCGAGGAAGGTCGGGCCGCGCTCGTCGACGTACAGGGAGCCGGTGGTCTCGGGTGCGTAGGGCGAATACGACATGAAGCGCGACTGTCCGTCATGGGCCAGCGCCGGCGACATCGCGGCGGCACCCAGAGCAACGGCGGCGACGAGGGCGGAAAGACGCGTCTTCATTTGAGTTCCAGGCTCCCGGTCAAGAACAGACCCGATGTCCGTCTCGATTGTGCTTGCTCAACAAGCACAGGGGTGCCCGGTTCCGGCAGCGTGTGCTGGACCGCACATGGACAAGACTGGCCTGCGGGACGCGCCCCGGAACTCCCGCCTCATACCAAATCCGGTTGATCGCTTCGCAATGCGGATTTGGGCTTCGCTCAGGCGCCGCGCGGGCTGCCTGATACTGTCCCCGAATGGATCATCCGGAGACAGTATCAGAAGTCCCGCTGCACCCGGGCCCGGACCTGGACGGCGTCGACGCTGGAGATGGTCGCGACGGGGTTGGCCGGGTTGTCGACGAAGGCGGCGTTCTGGGCCGGGAACCGGCTGAGGTCGAGGACGCGCCCGGATTGCATGCCGTAGCGGGTGTAGATCGCCTCGACGCCGATATCGAATTCCTTGACGGGGGACCAGATCAGGTTGGCGCCGACGACGAAGCGGTAGGAATCCCGCAGCACTTGGTTCAGTTCGAAGAACCGCGTGCCGGGCAGGCCCGGCCCGGTGCCGGTCACGCCCGAGGCGAGGCCTTGCGCGGCGCGCGCGCCCGGCGCGAACGTCATGGCGCCGTAGGAACCGAAGGCCGCCGAGCGCACGGACGGCGTCCAGTAATGCAGCAGGGCCGCCGTCACCGAGACGCTCGTGGAGAGTTCGAGGCGATTGGTGAGCGGGTTCAGCACCGCGTCGTTGAGGAACTGGGTGAACGGCGCGCCCTGGATCGCCGTCGCCGATTGGGCGTAGGGGCCGACATAGGCCGGCAGGCCGGTGTAGAGGGCGGTGCCCTCGCCGTAGGCGACCTGGAGATAGACCGTGTCGCCGGGGGCGAGTGCGGCCAGGTTGACCTTCACGCCGCCCTGCACGGCCCAGCCATAGGCCGAGGGCGCGCGGCCGGCGTCGCGGCTGTTGAAAGCGGTGGCGGGCGCGCCCAGATGGGTGCCGAGATAGGCGTCGCGGGCGAGCACGCCGGGGCTGACCTCGTGCAGGGCGGCGGAGCCCTGCAGCGCTCCCCAGGTGTCGTCGTAGCGCAGCACGCCGACGAGGTCGGGCACGCGGCTGCGCTGGGCCGACTCGACGAAGCCGATGCCCGTGGGCGTGCCGTCCGGGTTCGCCCCGACGAAGACCGGCGACACGGCCCGGGGCGCGAACCCGCCGTCGAGGCCCGGCACCAGGGGCCGGGCGTTCTGGGTCGAATAGACCGCCGTCTGGCGGAAATGCGGATCCTCCACCGACAGGGTGGTGGAGAAGCCCCGGCCGAGCTTCGCCGTGTAGGCCGCGAGGTTGGTCGACGGGATGTTCGAGCCCATGGACGCGACGATGAACTCGAAATCGTGGGCGTAGAAGTCGAAGAACGACGAGGCCCGCCCGGCGGTGAGGCCGGAGAACTGCACGAAGGCCTTGTCCAGGGCCACCTGCTGCTGGACCCGGCCGGCGGTGTCGACGCCGGTGGCCGGGAACGCGTTGCCGATCCGGTTGAACGCCCCGGCATGCATGGTGGCGAACCCGGTCCGGCTCCCGACATCGATGCGGGTGAAGCCGCGCAGGGCCCCGTAATCGGTCTGGGTCCGGGCGTCGAAGTTGATGCGGGCGCGGGCCTGGTAGCCGCTGATGTCGCCGGCCGAATTGCGGCTGTAGGCGTTCTGGAAGGCATACTCGAACCGCGCCCGGCCGGAGACCCGCAGGCAGGTGTCCGTGCCCGGAATGACGAAGAACCCCGTCCCGGGGGTCGGGCAGATCCGGACATGCGCGTCCGTGCCCGTCCTGCCCTCGTCCGTTTCCCGGCCCGGCCGCTCCGCCGCCGCCGCCGGGACCCCGATCATCCCCACCACGCCCGCGAGCAGGCTCGTTCGTACGCGTGTCATGCCCTGTCCCGTGCGGTCCAACCCAAGACGGTCTGCAACCCAAGACGGTCTGCAATCCAAGACGGGTCATAGGATCGTCGCGCGCCCCGGCCTCGTGAAGGCCGATTCCACGATCTGGCCATGCGACGGCAAAGGAGTTAGATGCGTTGCGAGGCTAAATCAATCCGATCGATGCCCTATCGATTTGCAAAGAATCGGCTGAATGGGGAAGAATATTTCTTATGATCGCGCTTCTGTCGTGCGGGATTAATTCGATGCGTGAGACGTGAACTATTGTAGCCTCGACGCAGTGTGGCTGTGCTTGTGGGGTGGTGTCGCGTACGGGGTCGCCTGGCCTCGGCTCCACCGGCCTCGGATCGATCGGAGACCTGCCGCGCGGCTGTCCCGGCGCGGGCGTGCGTGGCTTCGGGCCGGCCCGGGGCCGGTCCTCCCGGCGGGTTCGCGGGCTGCTCCTCCGGTCTCCGGCCCGGGAAGGATCGCCCCTGTGCAGGTGCGGATCGATTTTTATGATGCGGGGAAGATCACGATCCCCTAGTGATCAGCTTCCGCATGAATCTGGACTCAATTTCTGATACATAAGTTCGATGACGCGCAACTTTCGCCGCGATGATGATTTAACGAGATCCGGTCCAATAGCGGCGAGCGATCCGTGTGTCCTTCGGCCGTGGGCCGGAGGAACGTCTTGTCCGTGCCGCAATCATCGGCCGGGCGTCCGCCGGTGGTTTGGGGGCGGTCGGTGCTATCGTCGGCTGGCCGCTCGATTGGATATCGTCCGCGCGGCGAAGGATTCTCAGTACCGTGTTCGGGAATTTTCCGGAATGACGTGTTGATGCGGACGGTGCTCACGACGGAAACCATCGCGCCGCATCTGAGGTTTCGGCTGTGGCAGGAGATGCTCCTCGACCGCATCGGTCCGGTCGAGCAGAAACAGATCGACGATCGGCCGTTCCAGGGACGGATCGAGACCGCCGATGTCGGGGACATTCGGATCACCCGGGTCGCCGAGAGCGGGCTGCGGACCGAGGTGACGCCGGCGACGCTGCGACGGCGGGACGACGCCGGGACGGTGTTCGTCCTGATCCAGCTCGCGGGCCGGTCGAAGAGTTCGCAGGATGGCCGCGACGCGGTGCAGGGGCCCGGCGACATCATGGTGCTCGGCGGGCGACCCAACGTCCACCTGTCGAGCCACACGGATCGGTCGCTCGTCCTGGAGTTGCCGCGGGAGCGCCTCGAAGACTTTCTCGGCCCGACGAAGGTCTACACGGCTTTTCCGGTCGGGCCGACATCGCCGGGCGCCCTGCTGGCCGCGAATTTCTTCCAAGGCCTGTCGGAGATGACCGACGATCTCGCCCCCGAGACGGCCGGTCGCCTCTCCAAGATCGGCGTCGATCTCATCGTGGCGAGCCTGGCCGAACGTCTCGCACAGGAATTGCCGCAGGATCTCTACGGCACCGTCATCATCCAGCGCGCCAAGGCCTACGTGGAGGAGAATCTCGCGGATCCGACCCTCGACCCCCGCCAGCTCGCCGCCGCGATGGGCCTCTCCCTGCGCCGGCTGCAGGAGCTGTTCCACAAGCAGGGGCAGCACATCTCGGACTGGATCTGGGAGCGCCGGCTCAGGGCCGCCGGACAGCGCCTGAGCGATTCCGCCTGCGGCCACCTCGCCATCGCGGTGATCGCGTATGGCTGCGGTTTCTCCAATTCCGCCCATTTCAGCCGTCGCTTCAAGGACCGCTTCGGCCTGACGCCGCGCGAGTATCGCTCCGCCGCCCTGGGGGTCCCGACCCCGTGAGGCCCCGGCGCGGCCCGCAAGGCCCGTCGCGTACTAGGACGGGGGCTGCCGTCGCGCCGCCGCGCGCCTGTACGCGCTCGGGGACAGGTCGTAGCGCTCTTTGAAGCGACGCGAGAAATGGGCCTGGTCCGCAAAACCGCAACCGTAGGCGATGCCCCCGATCGACACCGGAAGGCCGCCCGGATCGCTCAAGCGGGCCGCGGCCACCTCCAGGCGGCGTTGCCAGATCCAGTCGGAGATGTTGCGGCCGCGCTCGTGAAACAACTCCTGGAGTCGCCGGAGGGATACGCCCATGGCCAGCGCCAGCTCCGCCGGCGTCAAGGTCTGCTCTCCGAGATGCGCCTCGACATACGCCTTCGCGCGTTGAACCAGGACCGTTCCGTAGAGGGGCTTCGGCGTTTCGAGGGCCATGCGTTCGGCGATGCTGGCCACCAGGAGATCGACACCGATGGAGGACATCCGCGCCGCCGTATCGGGCGTGAGCGTGTGTTGCAGGGTGATCAATTGCTTGAAGAAGCTGACCGCGAGGGTCGTGCTGGCCAAGCCGGCATCGATCCTGAGGGCGCTGTAGAGGATCGCGGGTCCGAGCAGGTTCTCGATGCGATCGCGATTGATCTCGACCACGAGCGACTGGGTCGGCGCTTTGAAATCCAGGCGAACCGGCTGCGATCGGTCGACGATGACGATGTCGCCCGGGTTGTGGATCAGGGACCGGTCGTTCTGCGCGCTCGCCGCTGTCCCGGATAAGCGTATCGTCGCCGAGAGGGTATGCTGCTTGCCGTGCCGCCTGATGTTCGTCGGCGTCACGTCCGTCGTCAGGGCTCCGAACGTCGATCGGGTGATGAGGACACCCCCCATGTCCGCCGCTTCGAGCGTGCCCTCGAACGGACCGTCCCCACTCTTCCGGGCCTCGCTCGGGATCAGGCGCTCGTAGGAAACGTCGCGCCAGAGGTCGAATTTGCGATGGAGCGGGACGTTCTTCGTCGTGACCAAGAGCTTCATGCCCGGGCTCCACAGCCGTTTTCCGATCCAAGACTAGCCCGTGTCCCGCGCCGGGAAAACGCGGGTCGGTCGATGCTCGTGCGCCGACTGCGACGGCCTTGTTGAGCTACGAGATCGATTCGATGGAACGACGGCGGTCGGATGGATCCGCTCCCACCGTCGAGTCCCTCCGAGATCGGCAGGCTTTTTTGGGATCGGCAGGCTTTTTTGGGATCGGGATGCCCCTCGGGGATCGGAGCGGCTCCCGGCCGAGAGGGGCGCGCACGGAGGCTGGTCCACGCGCGTCCGGACGATGACCGTATGTCCGACCTCGCGCACCGGCAGCGTTGGTCCATCCGCTCGTGGACCGAACCGTCGGTTCTCGCCCCTGGCTGTGTCAAAACGCCGATGATGGTAGCTTTCTGCTGGTCGACCGGAGGCTGGCATGGGACGGTTTGTTGTCGGTGCCGAGCGCGATCAGACGACGCTGTTTCCGCCGTGTCTTGAAGACTGGATCGCCGAGAACAACCCTGTCCGCGTGGTCGATGCCTTCGTGGATGCGCTGGGTCTTGGTGCGCTCGGCTTCGCGGGCGTCGATGCGGCACGGATGGGACGACCGGGCTACCATCCCGCAGCCCTCCTGAAGCTCTATGTCTACGGCTATCTCCACCGGGTCCCGTCGAGCCGGCGTCCGGAGCGCAAAGCGGGCCGCAACGTCGAGGTCATGTGGCTGACGGGTCAGCTGTCGCCCGATCACAAGGCCATTGCCGAGTGCCGCCGTCAGAACGGACCGACCATCGGGCGTTCCTGTGCCCGTTTCGTCGCCTTGTGCCGCGAGATGGGCCTTCTGACGGGAACGCGCGTCGCGATCGACGGCTCGAAGTTCAAGGCGGTCAACAACCGCGACCGCAATTTCACACAAGGCAAGCTCGACCGGCGTCGCAGCAGATCGAGGAGAGCGTGTCGCGCTACCTCTCGCAGCTCGACACGGCCGATCGTCAGGATCCCACACCTGAACTGGCCGCCAAGGTGGTGCGGCTGAAGGAGAAGATCGCTCGCCTCGGGCAGGAGATGAAGCGGTTGGCCAGCCTGGAGGAGCAGGTGAAGGCGGCGCCCGACCGGCAGATCTCGCTGACCGATCCCGACGCGCGATCGATGGCAACCAGCGGGCGCGGGTCGGGCATGCCCACCGTTGCACCACGGTGGAGAAGGGTCTGACGCTGCATCGTCACTGGACGAATGCTTGCTCGGCCTGCCCGATGAAGACGGACTGTACGACGGGCAAGGAGCGCCGGGTGACGCGCTGGGAGCACGAGGACGTGCTGGAGACGGTGCAGCGCCGCTTGGACGGCGACCCGCTGGCCATGCGGGTCCGGCGCGAGACGGTCGAGCATCCCTTCGGCACGCTCAAAGCGCGGATGGGGGCCACGCACTTCCTGACCAAGACGCTGCCGCGCGTCTCGACCGAGATGGCGCTCCAGGTCCTGGCCTACAATCTGACGCGGGTTCTCGACATCATGGGAAGCTGGAAGCTCCTGGCGGCGATCCCCACCTGAGCGGGGGCTTGGATCGCTCGCCGAAGAGGCCGAGAGACCGCCCAGGAAACCTTTTCCACCAGGAACTGGCCGTCTCCCGACCGTAAGAACCTGTTCGACGCGATGAACAGCCCGTTCTCGCGAGACCGGGACGTCTCCCGATCGCAAAAGCCCCAATCCCCGAGTTTTGAAACGGCCTGGACCAGACCGAGATGAAGGATTGGACTTGTTGATCGTGAGCGACACAGCGCTTGCCCACGACACCAGCCTGGCACGGATCGCGGGGACCGGCGAACCGGAGTGAGACTACAGCGTTCGATAATGGTCTCGGCTTTGCTCGCTTCCTCGGCTGGCTACCGAGGCGCGCAGCGGTCGATGGACGCTCCCCCGGTTCGGCATGGTATCGGCGTCTCTTGGTTTCCAACGCAAAGCCTGCGCGACTTTGCTATCTTGGCTTGTGGTCGATCATGCTGGTCGACGGAGAAAGGGGAGCGAGATGCCATAAGAAATGGCTTTGGCACGAGCGACGGCAAGGACGGGAACCTCGGTCGATTTCGCGGGGACGTGGGTGAACGAAGTGGGTTCGGAAGTCGTCCTTGTTCAGACGAACGATGCGCTTTCCGGCACATATGAGAGCGCCGTCAGCAGCGGAGGTATAAAGACCGCCGGTACCCTCGTCGGCTATGTCGATGGAGACTTGATCGCCTTCACCGTGCACTGGGAGGCCTTTCAGGCGATCACTTCCTGGGTGGGGCAGCTTCTTCCGAACGCGTCAAGGGAGACAATCAAGACGCTTTGGCAGATGACCAAGCAGGTCGACTCCTGCGAGGAATGGGCATCGATCAACGCGGGATCGGACACCTTCACTCGCAGATGACCGTTGCCGGGATCCGGGCGGTGTTCAGGCGCCGCACATCTTATCAGGAGCCTGTTTGAGGTCCTCCGCCGGTCGTCCCCATCTGTCTCGTGCGCAAACACGACGTCCGCCTGGCGGGGTGGAGTGGAGAGCAGATGTGGGTGGACCCACATCGGACGCGTCACGAGACGTGCCTGAAGGACATATCGCCCGGCATCTGCGGACGGGTGGCGCCCGGCGAGGGTTGCCGGCTGGCTTTCCACCCTGGCGCACGGTCTATGGCTGGTTCCGGCGCTGGACCGACAAAGGCCTGTTCGAGGCGCTGATGCGGGCTCTCGCCCGCCGCCAGCGACGGCGCTGCGGACGCCGCCCGGAGCCGCGGCTGGCGATCGTCGACACCCAAAGCGTCAAGTGCCTCGGTGTGCGCGGGCGGCGCGGCTACGATGGGGCCAAGAGCGGTGCCAAGAGTGGGGGGGCCAAGAGTGGTGCCACCGGCACGCCATGCGCCATCGCGTCGTCAAGAAGCAGCCGGACCAGAAGAGCTTCGTCGTGCGGGAGCGCCGCCGGGTGGTCGAGCGCAGCTTCGGCTGGATGAGCCATCGGGGCGGCTTGCACCGCGAGCGCGCCGGTCGGCCCGATGTCGCAACAGGGCGTCTTGCCTGCGCCGCCAGCCTCATGGCCGCCAACGCCCTCAACAATCCAGCCTGACAATAAGACCTCAAACAGGCTCAGAGGTGAAATATTCTCGTTTAAAACAACCCTAGAGAAATTTTTGCGGGCGTGCGGGTGAGCTCTCGGAACATCCAAGCCCATGCGAACCGAGCCCGATGCGAACCGAGCCCATCGGAGACGGAAGCGGGAGCGGAGACTCCGGGCCGGTCGCGCGACGTGGGTGCCTGGCCTCGCGCCGTGGACCGGTCGGCCCCGATCCGTCGGTTCGAAATCGCCGCGCCCAGCTGCGAGAGCCGTTCCCGCCCATGCAGCGACGGCCAAGTCGCATTCGTGCCAGGCGGCGGCGATGGAGTTTCGATACTCTTGGGGCGTGAAGCGGCCGAACGCCTTGCCGATGTCTGCCTGGCGGTCGGGGACGGTGCGGGCCGCCGCGCTGCGCCGCAGGGCCTTGAGCTCGGCGAACGTCGGCTCGATCGGATCGAGGTCCGGGTTGCAGGCGGGCAGGGCGCGGATCCGTGCGCCGGCCGCCTCGCTGGCCTCACGTACGCCGACCACCTCGTGGATGTTCAGGTTGTCGAGGATGACGGTATCGTCCGGCTTCAGCACCGGAACCAGCGTGTCGGTCGTTAAGCGCGGAAGTGCGCGCCGTTCGTGGACCCGTCGAACAGGGCGATGGCGGTGGGACCGCTGCTGCGCAAAGCGGCGGTGACGGTAATGGTCTTGTCGTGATGGGATGGTCGCCCCGACGGCGTCGATGGGCCGAAGTGGTGGTGGTGTGAACCACCCGAGGGCGGCGTCCGTGCCAGGGGTCGGCACCATCGGCCTGGATCTGGCCAAGAAGGTCTCATGACGGCATCGAGCACGCCTCCGCCCGTCAACGCATCACCCGTAATACCCTCGGGCACGGCTCTAGGGACCGCCCCCGCTCCTGTCGTTGGCATGCGGATATCGTATTCAGGGCAGCCGCCAGCGTGTCCGATGCCGCAGCGCTCTCTTTCGGAGGGCGATACGGGCCTCCGCCCGACCAATATCATGACCGGACCGAGACTTCGCATGCGAGAAGCGCTTGCTTGTTGCATTCGATACCGAACCGATAGATGCAGTTTAGCCGAGCCATGGCGTCGAAATACGACCCTTTGACGGACATATGGCCATCTAAATCCTGTTTGTCTTGCAGGCTTTTTCAGAATCCCCTCGATTGGATATTTGATTTTATTAAGGAACGATTTAACTGCTTGCGGTAACGTTTCCGTATGGCCGCTTCGACAGGTCAGCCGGAAAGTCCTTGCTCATGAGAACCTTCAGCAATCTCAGCCTGCTGACGAAGATCGCTCTTCCCTTGGCGATCATGGCCGTGGTCGCGGCCGGGCTCGTCGCCTATGCCCGCTCGGCCCTGATCTCCCTCGCCGGGCAGACCCACCAGATCGCGCAGGTCCAGGCCGCACGGCAGGCCCACATCCTGACCATGCAGGTCGCCATGACCGAGGCCGCGGTGCAGAACCGCAACACGCTGGTCGAGACCGATCTCTCCAAGATGAGCGGCTATCAGGCCAAGCAGGCCGCGGCCATCAAGGCGAGCCACGCGGCCCTAGACCGCCTGGTGGCCCTCGAGGATTCGGCGGAGCGGACGGCGGCGAACAAGAGCCTGCGCGCTGGCCTGGACGCCTACTATGCTGTCCTCGAACGGTCCACCAACCACGGCGTGAAGGGCGAGTCGGCCCAGGGGATGAAGATCTCCCAGGAGGAGGCTGCGCCGCGCCGCACCAAACTTCGCGAGGAGGCTCAGTCCCGGAGTGGCGTCATCGAGCAGCAGCTCGCGGTGGCCTCCGGTGAGGCGGAGCGCCTCGCGGCCACGTCGACCACCCTGCTGATCGTGTCGGCCGCCTTCGGCCTGCTGGCCGCCATGGGTCTCGCCGCCGCCATCGTCGTGATGGGGGTGTCGCGTCCGATCGGCCGCATGACCGCCGCCATGGACCGGCTCGCCCGGGGCGATCTCGCCATCGCGGTCGAGGGTGTGGAGCGCAAGGACGAGATCGGCCTGCTGGCGCGCTCCCTCGAAGTGTTCAAGGTCAACGCCGTGACGGCCCGGCGCCTTGCGGCCGAGCAGGAGGTCGAGAACGCCGCCAAGATGCGCCGCGCCGAGATCCTCGACGGCCTGACCAAGCGCTTCGAATCCGACGTCTCGGTCCTGACCCAGGGCCTGGCGGGTGCGGCCACCGAGATGGAGGCCACGGCTCAGTCCATGTCCGCCACCGCCGAGCAGGCGATCCAGCAGGCGGTGTCCGTGGCGGGCGCGGCCGAGCAGACCTCCGCCAACGTCCAGACCGTGGCAGCGGCCAGCGAGGAGATGTCGGCCTCGATCCAGGAGATCGTCGGCCAGGTGAGCCAGTCCTCGACCTACGCCGACCAGGCCGTGGCGGATACCCGCCGGACCGAGGCCACCGTGCAGCGGCTCGCCGTCGTCGCCGACAGCATCACCGACGTGGTCGCCATGATCCAGACCATCGCGGGCCAGACCAACCTCCTGGCGCTCAACGCCACCATCGAGGCGGCGCGGGCCGGCGAGGCCGGACGGGGCTTTGCCGTGGTCGCCACCGAAGTGAAGGAACTCGCCGGTCAGACGGCGCGGGCCACCGAGGACATCCGCCTGAAGATCGGCGAGATCCAGGGTGCGACGGGCGAGGTCGTCAGCGACATCGGGCGCATCGGCAAGACCATCGCCGACATGTCCAGCTTCTCCTCCGGCATCGCCGCGGCGATGGAGGAACAGGGCGCCGCCACCCAGGAGATCGCCCGCAACGTGCAGGAGGCCGCCCAGGGCACCCGCAACGTGACGAACAACATCGAGCATGTCCGCATGGGCGCCGGAACCACGAGTGCGGCCGCCACCCAGGTGCTCGGCGCGGCCCGGGAACTGTCGCGCTACTCCGAGAGCCTCAGCGGGGAGGTGACGCGTTTCCTCGCGGGCGTGAAGGCGGCCTGAACCCGTCCGGCGGCCCGCACCGTAACCCGACCCCGAACGTTGAAAAGGCGGCCGATGAGGCCGACTTTACCATGGGTCGCGGGCTCGCCGAGCCCAACCTCGCCGAGCCCAACCTCGCCGAGCCTACGCGGCCTTGCGGCCGGTCTTGCCCTTGGTCGCCTTCGGGGCGGCATCCGCGTCCTCGCCGTCCTCTCCCTCGCCGGTGTCGGCTTCGGAGTTGAGGGTCTCGGCGATCTTCGACAGGAGGGCGTCGGCCTTCTTCTCCTCCTGCAGGGTCTCGTCGAGGAGGGCGGCGGCGTCCGCGTGGCCGAGCTGGGCCGCCCAGGTCTTCAGGGTGCCGTAGCGGGCGATCTCGTAATGCTCCACCGCCTGGGCGCAGGCCGCCAGCACCGCGTCGGCGGCCGGGCTGTCGCCGAAATCGTCCATGTCCTCCTCCATCTCGGAGGTGATGCCCTGCATCGCCTCACAGGTCTTGGCGCGGGCCGGCTTGCCGATGATCTCGAACACCTGTTGCAGGCGCTCCACCTGGCCGGCGCTCTCCTCCGCATGGGTCTCGAACGCCTGGCGCAGCTCGTCGTGCTCGGCCGCCTTGGCCGCCTTCTTGAGCGCCTTCACGGACTGCTTCTCGGCGTAATAGACGTCCTTCAGGGTCTCGTAGAAGGCATCGTTCAGGGTCTTCACCTTGGTCGCCATGGATCGATTCCTTGCCTGTACGGGGGGCGCCGAGCGTGCGCTGGACACGGTGTTCGGCGGTTCGTGGGCAGGCAACGCGTCCCTCCCACGTCGGCTCCCGGCGATATTTTCGGCCTGTGGAGGAACCGGGACGGGGCTTGGCCGCCCCCGGCGAACGATCGTGGCCTCGTGGACCCGTGAAGGCATCCCAGCCGGCCATCCCTGTGCTATGAGGCCCGGGATGGCCGGTCCGAAATACCCCCTCGCGCGCATCGCGACGAACGCAGGCGCCTTCCCTGCGCCGGTCCCCGGCGTGGTACGGACAGGTATGGCCGGACGGGCCGGGACCGCGTGCCCGGCGAGACTTCAGCCCCTGGCGAGCCCGTGACGGATCTCCCCCCGCTCGCTGCCGATCCGGACCGCCTCGCGGCCCTGGAGGCCCACGGCATCCTGGATACGCCGCCCGAGCGGGGCTTCGACGGCATCGTGCTCCTGGCCCGCACCCTGTGCGCCGCGCCCGTGGCCCTCGTCAGTCTGGTGGCCGCCGACCGGCAATGGTTCAAGGCCCGCTCCGGCTTCGCCCCCTGCGAGACCGACTTGAACGCGTCCGTCTGCGCCCATGTCCTCGGGCGCGGCGACCTTCTCGTCATCCCCGACCTGACCCTCGACCCCCGCACCCGCGACAACCCCCTCGTCACCGGCGCACCGGCGATCCGGTTCTATGCCGGCGCGCCCCTGACCACGCCCGACGGCCACACCCTCGGGTCCCTGTGCGTCATCGACGAGGTCGCGCGCCCGGAGGGACTCACGGCCGAGCAGGCCGAAGCCCTCACGGCCCTGGCCGAGCAGGTGATGAGCCAGCTCGACCTGCGCCGGGCCGTGATGGAGCGCGACGCGGCCCTGACGGGCGAGCGGCGCGGACAGGCTCAGGCGGTGGCCGACGCCGCGCGCCTCGAGGCGATGATCGCCACCCAGCAGGTCGTGGCGTCCGCGACCTCCGACCTCGACACGGTGTTCCGGGCCGTGGTCGATGCCGCCCTGTCGATCATCGACCGCGCCGACAGCGCGGTCGTCACCCTGCGCGACGGCGACGACCTCGTCTGCCGCGCCGGCGCCGGGCGGGCGGGCGGATGGATCGGCCGGCGCATGCCCATGGCGGACACGCCGTCGGGCCGGGCCTTCACGGACGAGAGGCTGTTCGTCGGCACCACCGGCGCGCCGGGGACCGACCCGGACCGCCCGCCCCCGGCCGTCGTCGCGGTCCCGGTGCAGCGCCACGGCCTCGCCGTGGGCATCCTGGAGATCCGCTCGGAAGCGGACGGTCCCTTCGGCCCGCGCGACATCCTCATGGCCCAGATGCTGGCGGGGCTCGCCGGGTCGGCCTTCGGCGACGTCGCCGAGGCCGAGACCCGGCAGGCGCTCCGCGAGGCCGAGAACCGCTACAAGGCGATCTTCGACAGCGCCATCGACTTCGCCATCGTGGCCGCCGATTCCGACGGGCGGATCACCGACTGGAACACCGGCGCCGAGCAGATCATCGGCTGGTCGGCCGACGAGGTGAAGGGCCGGCTCCTCGACACCTTCTTCACCCCCGAGGACCAACGCGACGGCGTGCCCGAGCGCGAGGCGCGCATCGCCCTCGCCGCCGGCTCGTCGTCTGACGTGCGCTGGCACCAGCGCCGCGACGGCGGGCGGTTCTGGGCGGTGGGCCGCATGATGACCCTGCGCCACGAGGACGACAGCGTCCGGGGCTTCCTCAAGATCCTGCAGGACCGCACCACGGAGCGGCGACGCGAGCAGCGCCTCGACCTCCTGAGCCGGGCCTCCGCCGCGCTGCTGGCCGCCGCGGACCCGACCGCCGAGCTCCTGCCAATCCTGGAGGAAGGGGCCGAAACCCTCGGGTTCGACCAGAGCTACACCTGGACCCTGGTGCCGAACCGCGCCGAACTGCACCTCGCCCAGGCGCTGGGCGTCGCGCCCGAGGCGCGGGCCGCCCTGAACCGCGCCCCCTTCGACGAACCGCTCTGCGGAATCGTGGCCGGGACCGGCCGGCCGCTGATCCTGTCCGGCCTGCAGGCGGACGGCACGGCGCGCTACCGCAGCGCGCGCGAGGCCGGCATCGACGCCTATGCGAGCTTTCCCATCACCGGGCGCGGGGGCCTCGCCGGCGTGATCTCGTTCGCGCGCCGCGACGCGCCCGACTTCGACCGCGAGGCGCTGCAATTCTTCGCCACCCTCGCGCGCTTCCTCTCCGTCGCCCGCGAGCGCCTCGACGACGAGGCGGCCCTGCGCGAGAGCGATGCGCGCTCGCGGCGCGCCCAGCAGGCCGGCGGCATCGGCACGTTCGAGGCGGATGTTGGCGCCGAATCCATCGTGGTCTCGGCCGAGTTCTGCCGGCTGTTCGGCCTGGCCGACGCGCGGACCTGTCCGGTCGCGGTCATCGAGGGGCTGATCCTGCCGGAGGATTCCCACCTGCGCGCGGAGGCCGCCCGCCGCGCCACCGGTACCGCCCTGCCCGAGATCGAGTATCGCATCCGCCGCGCCGACGACGGCGCGATCCGCTGGATCGCCCGGCGGGCCGAATTCGCCCGCGACGCCGCCGGCCGGGTCTCGAGCCTGTTCGGCACCGTCTCGGACGTCACCGACCAGCGCGCGGCCCGCGACCGCATCGAGGCGCTCCTCGACCTCGGCGACCGCCTGGGCGAGGCGACGAGCGCCGCCGTGGCCGTCACCATCGCGGCCGATGTCCTGGGGCGGACCCTGGGCGCCGGCCGCGCCGCCTACGGCACCCTCGATGCCGGGCGGGAAGCCTTCACGGTGACGGGGGACTGGGCCGCGCCCGGTCTCTCCAGCCTCCGGGGCACCTACCCGCTGGCGGACCTACCGCGCACCGTCGAGCGGCTGCGCACCGGGCGGGCCGTCGTCTGCGCCGATGTCCTGGCGGAGGTCCGCCTCGCCGACGATGCCGCGGCCTTCCGCGCCCTCGGCGTGCGCGGGCAGATCATGGTCCCGCTCCTCAAGGCCGGGGCCCTCGTCGGCCTCATCCTCGTGCACGAGGCCGCCCCCCGGGTGTGGAGCATCGAGGAGGTGGCGTTCACCCGCGGCGTCGCCGACCGGACCTACGCGGCGCTGGCCCGCCTCAAGGCCGAGGAACAGCAGGACCTCGTCAACCACGAACTCTCGCACCGCATGAAGAACCTCCTGGCGATGGTGCAGTCCATCGCCACGCAGACCCTGCGCAACGCCACCCACGTGGACGAGGCCAAGGACGTGCTCGCCGGGCGCCTCATCGCCCTCGGCCGCGCCCACGACCTCCTCATGGGGGCGGCACTCACCAGCACCCGCATCGAGCCCGTGGTCCAGGGCGCCCTGCAGGTCCATCAGGACGGGCTGGCGCGGTTCCGGGTCTCCGGTCCCAGCCTCGAGATCGGGGCGGACCGGGCCGTCTCCCTCGCGCTGATGCTGCACGAACTCGCCACCAACGCGGCGAAGTACGGCGCCCTCTCGACGGATTCCGGGCACGTGGCGGTGACCTGGGACATCCTGGAGAAGACCCCGGAGGAGACCCCGGGGGACACGACCGGGCCGGAGCTGCGCCTCGCCTGGATCGAGTCCGGCGGGCCCCCCGTGGTGGTGCCCACCCGCAAGGGCTTCGGCTCGCGCTTCATCGAACGCGGCCTCGTCTCGCAGGTCGGCGGCACCCTGTCCCTGGAGTACCGGCCCGAGGGCGTGGCCTGCATCCTCGTCGCACCGCTCGCGGCCTTCGCGGGCGAGCCGCAGGCCTGAGGGCGGCGCGCGGGTCCACGAGGCATGCGTTCCGGGGGGCTGCCTGGCTTGGCGCCGATAGTGCATCCCGTCGGCCACCGAACCACACCCCGCCGGGACCCATGACCGACCCTCACCCGTCCCGCCTGCCCGCGCTCCCCCTCTCGGCCGTCCCCGTTCCCGGGGCGCGGCGTTGAGCGAGCTCGACGATTGGGCCGAGCGCCGGCGGCTGGCCGAGCAGGGGCGCGGCGAGCGGGCCTGGTCCCTGTGGGGCCCCTACCTCGCCGAGCGCCAATGGGGCACCGTGCGCGAGGATTACAGCCGCGACGGCAACGCCTGGCGCTCCCTGCCGCACGACGAGGCGCGCTCCCGCGCCTACCGCTGGGGCGAGGACGGCCTGGCCGGGATCTGCGACGAGCGCGGGCAGCTCTGCCTGTCCCTCGCCCTGTGGAACGGGCGCGACCACATCCTGAAGGAGCGCCTGTTCGGCCTCACCAACGAGGAGGGCAACCACGGCGAGGACGTGAAGGAGGTCTACCATTACCTCGACGCGGTCCCGAGCCATGCCTACCTCAAGGTCCTCTACCGCTACCCGCAAGGGCCCTACCCGTACGACCACCTCGTGGCGGAGGGCCGGCGGCGCGGCCGCGACGAGCCCGAATACGAGATCGAGGACACGGGCATCTTCGACGGGATGCGGTTCTTCGACGTCACGGTCGAGTACGCCAAGGAGGATTTCGACGACATCCACGCGGTGATCACGGCGGTCAATCGCGGGCCCGAGGCCGCAGACCTCCACCTCGTCCCGCAGGCGTGGTTCCGCAACACCTGGTCATGGCGCGAAGGATCGCGGGGCGAGGATGCGCGTCCGCGCCTCGCGAGGGCGGCCGATGGCGGGATCCTCGCCACCCATCCGCGCCTCGGGGCCTACCGCCTCGCCTTCGACGGCGAACCGGAGGTGCTGTTCTGCGAGAACGACACCAATCTGCGCCTGCACGGCTGGAAGCCCGACGCCACCGGCCCGTTCAAGGACGGCCTGCACGCGGCGATCGTCGACGGCGACGAATCGGCGATCCGCCGTGACGGCGGGACCAAGCTCGGCCTGCACTACGCCCTGCGGCTGGAGCCCGGCGAGGCGAAGCGCGTCACCCTCCGGCTCTCGGCCGGCCGGCGCCAGCGCCCCGTCGACCACGAGGGCGCCATTCTCCACCGCCGGGTGGCGGAAGCCAACGCGTTCTACGACGGCCTGCAGGACGGCATCGCGGACGCGGATTCCCGCACGATCTTCCGGCAGGCCGCCGCTGGCCTGATCTGGTCGAAGCAGCTCTATTCGTACGATGTCCGCCTGTGGCTCCAGGGCGACCCGCTCCAGCCGACGCCGCCGCGCGAGCGCAAGGGCGAGGGCGGCCGCAACACCAACTGGCGCCACTTCGCCGGGGCCGACGTGCTCTCCATGCCCGACACCTGGGAATACCCGTGGTTCGCCGCCTGGGATCTTGCCTTCCACTGCCTGCCCCTGGCGCTGCTCGACCCGGATTTCGCCAAGAAGCAACTCCTGCTGCTCACCCGCGAATGGTACATGCACCCCAACGGCCAGCTGCCGGCCTACGAGTGGGAATTCGGCGACGCCAACCCGCCGGTCCATGCCTGGGCGAGCTTCCGGGTGTTCGAGATCGACCGCGCCCGGCGCGGCGGGCGCGGCGACATCGCCTTCCTTGAGGGCGTCTTCCACAAGCTCCTCATCAACTTCACCTGGTGGGTCAACCGCAAGGACGCCGACGGCCGCAACGTGTTCCAGGGCGGGTTCCTCGGCCTCGACAATGTCGGGGTGTTCGACCGCTCGCGCCCGCCGCCCGGCTTCGGCCGCATCCACCAGGCCGACGGCACCGCCTGGATGGCGATGTACGCCCTCAACATGATGCGCATCGCCCTCGAACTCGCGCTCCACAACGACGTGTACGAAAGCACCGCGTCGAAGTTCTTCGAGCACTTCCTCCTCATCGCCGAGGCCATGACCGACATGGGCGGCGAGGGCTTCGGCCTGTGGGACGAGGAAGACGAGTTCTACTACGACGAGGTCGACATCCCGGGCGGGGGCATGCTCCCCCTGCGGGTGCGCTCCGTCGTCGGCCTCGTGCCGCTCTTCGCCGTCGAGGTGATCGAGCCGGCGATGCTCCAGCGCCTGCCGGATTTCGCCCGGCGGATGAACTGGGTGCTGGAGAACCGTCCGCACCTCGCCTGCCTCGTCTCGCGCTGGACCGAGGGCGGGGTCGGCGACCGCAAGCTCCTGTCGCTCCTGCGCGGCCACCGGATGAAGGCGCTCCTGCGGCGCATGCTCGACGAGGCCGAGTTCCTCTCGGACCACGGCATCCGCTCCCTGTCGAAGGCCCACCGCGACCGGCCCTACGCGCTCAACGAGTTCGGCGCCTCGTTCACGGTCCGCTACGACCCGGCCGATTCGACCTCGAACATGTTCGGCGGCAATTCCAACTGGCGCGGGCCCGTGTGGATGCCGATGAACTACCTCATCATCGAGGCCCTGCGCCGCTTCCACGCCTATTACGGCGACGATTTTCTGGTCGAGTACCCCACCGGGTCGGGCACCTCGCTGACCTTGGCGGCCATCGCCGACGCCCTGGAAGACCGGCTCATCGCCCTGTTCGCCAAGGATTCCGACGGGCGCCGGCCGATCTTCGGGAACCGCGAACCGATCCCGACGGCGCCGGGCGAGGACGACGCGCTCCTGTTCCACGAGTTCTTCGACGGCGACACCGGCCGGGGCCTCGGCGCCTCCCACCAGACCGGCTGGACGGCGCTCATCCTCAACCTGCTCCACCACCGGGCGGGCCGGCCGGGCGCGGGGGACGGCGCCTTGCCATAAGGGCCTTGCGCGAGGATCCCGCCGTGACGAGCCCGTGACGCCCGGAGGCGGGCGTCACGGGCCGCGGGCTCAGGCGGCCGTCGCGGTGGGGGCGATGCCGGGGCCGGTGGGCGCGTCCGCGGGCACGCCGTCCGGTTCCATCTCGCCCTGCCACTGCGCCACCGCCGCGGTGGCGAGACCGTTGCCCAGGACGTTGGTGACCGTGCGGCCCATGTCGAGGATCTGGTCGACGCCCATGATGAGCAGGATGCCGGCCGCCGGCAGGCCGAACATCGGCACGGTGGCGGCCACCACCACCAGGGAGGCGCGCGGCACCCCGGCGATGCCCTTGCTCGTGACCATCATCACCAGCAGCATGGTGAACTGCTCGGCGACGCTGAGTTCGATGCCGTAGGCCTGGGCGATGAACAGCGCCGCCATGGCCTGGTACATCATCGAGCCGTCGAGGTTGAACGAGTAGCCGAGCGGCAGCACGAACCCGGTGACGCGGCTCTTCACGCCGAACTTCTCCAGCACCTCGATGGTGCGGGGGAAGGCGGCCTCGCTGCTGGCCGTGGAGAAGGCGACGATCATCGGCGAGCGCAGGAGGTCGAGGAGGCGCACCACGCCGCCGCCGAGCGCGAGCCAGCCGGCGCCGATCAGCACCGTCCACAGCACGGCGAGGCCGAGATAGAAGCTGCCGATGAACTTGCCGTAATCGACGAGCACGCCGAGGCCCTGCACCGTGACCACGGCGGCGATGGCGGCGAAGACCGCGAGGGGCGCCAGCTTCATCACCGTGTCGGTGACGGCGAACATCACCCGGGCGAGCCCGTCGATGAGGTGGATCATCGGCTCGGCATAGCGTCGGTCGATGACGCTGAGACCCGAGCCGAAGAAGATCGAGAACACGAGGATCTGCAGCACCTCGTTGGTGGCCATGGCCGAGACGATGCTCGTCGGGAACACGTGGGTGAGGAAGTCGCGGACGTTGAGGGAGGCGGCCTTGAGACCGGTCTGGGCCGCAGCGTCCGGCAGGGGCAGGTTCAGGCCCGCCCCCGGCTGGAACAGGTTGGCGACGAGGAAGCCGAGGGACAGGGACACCACGGAGGCCGTGAGGAACCAGGCCATCGCGAGCGCCGCGACCCGGCCCACGGTCCGGGTGTCGCCGAAGCTCGCGATGCCCGACACGATGGTGGCGAAGACGAGCGGCGCGATGATCATCTTGATGAGGCGCAGGAAGATGTCCGTCACCAGGGTGAAGGAGCCGGCGATCTCTTTCGCCGCCTCCGGGCTCGCCGCCTGCCCGTGCAGCACCGCGCCGACGAGGATGCCGAGCGCGAGCCCGATGCCGGTGTAGAGGGTGAGCCGGCCCGATCTGGCCGCCGTGTCGCCGCTGGCTGTGCTGCTCTTCTTCATGATGTCCTCCCCCTTGGATACGTGTGCGGCCCGGCCTTCGCGGCCGGGCGCGCGTATGGGTCATGGTGTGCGGGTCATGGTGTGCGGGTCATGGCGTGACCCGGATCTCTGGATGCCTTCTCCGGCGTCGAGCTGGATCGGCTCCCTCAGAACGCAGTGATGTCCTGCGGCCGGGTCAGCCGGTCAGGCTGGAGCACGGCGTCGAGGTGCTCGCGCGCCATCAGCCCCTTCTCGAGCACGAGTTCGTAGACGCCGCGCCCGGTGGCGTGGGCCTCCAGGGCGACGGCGGTGGCGTTGCGGTAGCCGATATAGGGGTTGAGCGCCGTCACGATGCCGATGGATTGCTCCACCGAGGCGCGCAGGCGCTCGCGGTTGGCGGTGACGCCCCGGATGCAGTTCACGTCGAGGGTCCGGCAGGCGGCCTCCAGGTGGGTGAGGCTGCGAAACAGGCTGTATGCGATGATCGGCTCGAAGGCGTTGAGCTGGAGCTGTCCGGCCTCGGCCGCGAACGAGATGGTGACGTCGTTGCCGATGACCTCGAAGGCGACTTGGTTGACCACTTCGGGGATCACCGGGTTGACCTTGCCGGGCATGATCGACGAGCCGGCCTGGCGCGCCGGCAGGTTGATCTCGCCGAAGCCCGCGCGCGGGCCGCTGGAGAGCAGGCGCAGGTCGTTGCAGGTCTTGGAGAGCTTCACGGCGACCCGCTTCAGCACGCCGGAGAGCTGCACGAAGGCGCCGCAATCCTGGGTCGCCTCGACGAGGTCCTCCGCCGTGACGAGGGCGATGCCGGTGATCTCGGACAGGCGCGCGCAGACGAGGGCCGCGTAGCGCGGATGGGCGGTGATGCCGGTGCCGATGGCGGTGGCGCCCATGTTGATCTCGCGGATGAGGAGGGCGGCCTCGGCCAGCCGCGCCTCGTCCTCGCGCAGCATCAGCGCGTAGGTGCCGAACTCCTGGCCCAGCGTCATCGGCACCGCGTCCTGCAGCTGGGTGCGGCCCATCTTGAGGACATCCGAGAACTCCGCGGACTTGGCCGAGAAGCTGCCGCGCAGGTCCGCCATGGCGGCGACGAGGCGGCGGATGCCCCCGGCCGCCGCGATCTTCAGGGCGGTGGGGTACACGTCGTTGGTGCTCTGCCCCATGTTGACGTGTTCGTTGGGGTGCAGGTGGGCGTAGGCGCCGCGCGGGTGGCCCAGCAGCTCCAGGGCCCGGTTGGCGATGACCTCGTTGGCGTTCATGTTGGTGGAAGTGCCGGCCCCGCCCTGGATCAGGTCGACCACGAACTGGTCGTGCAGGGCGCCGGCGCGGATCTCCTCGCAGGCCGCCACGATGGCGTTCATTCGGGCCTCGTCCAGGAGGTCGAGTTCGCGGTTGGCCAGCGCCGCCGCCTGCTTGATGGCGGCCAGAGCCACGATGAGATCGGGGCAGGTCGCCAGGGTCTGGCCGCTGATGGGGAAGTTCTCGACGGCCCGCAGGGTGTGGATGCCATAATAGGCCGCCTCCGGCACCGTGCGGTCGCCGAGAAGGTCATGCTCGCTGCGGCTCGATGGGCTGGTCACGGTGTTCTCCTGGCAAAGGGCCGGCGAGGGGCTGGCAAGGATCTGGGATGTGCGGCCGCGATCCGGCGCGTGGGGACGCGGCGGGTATGCGGACGCGGCGGCGGAGCCGCAGGGGCGGCGCGCCGATGGCTTCGTGGGAATGGGGGCTTCGTGGAAGTCCGGTTCGATCGGGCGCCCATCGCCCCGGAGGCGGGGCGGGCGGCGTTCGCCGATGGACAAGGGGGATAGTCCCGTCCCCCAGCGCAGGCCAATGCTAAGTTCGCGCCGAACTATTCGGCAAGTGCATAGTTTGGCTCATCCAGGGCGGCGGCGGCCCAGACCTGGTCGAGGAACGGCCGCGCCCGCCCGGCACTGCGATAGAGGCGGATCTCCATCAACATCTCGGGGCTGATCGCGGCTAGGGCCCCGTGGCCGATCTCGCTCGCCACGAGGCTGCGGGGCAGCCACGCCACGCCGTGGCGGCCGAGCGCCATGGATTTGAGGGCCTCCGCCATGGAATTCTCGTTGGTGTGGGCCGGGTAGGTCGCCGGCGCCCCGCCCTTGGCCTGGGCGATGGCGGCGAGGCGCCCGAGGAACGAGCCGCGCGAGTATTGCAGCAGGGGCAGGCGCCCTTCGGCATCGGGTTCGAGGCCCGGCGCGGCGACGGCGACGAGGCTGTCGCGCCCGATGACCCGGCAGGGATGGCGCTCGGGATCGACGGGGATCGGCACGCTCGGGTGGTGGTAGGTGAGGAGCAGATCGTAGCCGCCCTCCACCAGGGCCTGGACGCAGATGTTGAAATTGTCGGGCAGCACCCGGCTCGCCATGGGCCCGAGCACCCCCTGGATGCCCGTGAGCCAGCGCGGCAGCACCGACAGGCACAGGGAATGCAGAGCCGCGATGGTGACGACGGGCAGGTGCGAGCGCTCGCCCCGGGCCTGGAAATCGGCGCGGCTCTGGGAGAGCAGGCGCACCACCTCCTCGGCGGTCTCGACGAACTGGCGGCCATCCGCCGTCAGGGTGATGGGGTAGGTGCTGCGGTCCAGCAGCACCGTGCCGAGCCAGACCTCCAGGGAGCGGATACGCCGGCTGAACGCCGATTGGGTGACGCAGCGCAGTTCCGCCGAGCGGGAGAAGCTGCGCGTCTCGGACAGGCTGAGGAAATCCTCGACCCACTTCAGTTCCATCATGCCCTTTCCGCCCCGCCGCCCGGCCGCCGCCGTTGGGACGGTGACAGTCTCGCATCGCCGACGCGTCCGGGGCAATCACGGGTCCCGCCTGGCCCAACGGGTGGACGGAAGGTGAACGTCTCGGTAACCGTTCCGGCTTAACCCCGATCGGACCCCCCTCCCTTGAAGGCCGAGACCCGACGATGACGAGAGACCAGCTCGCCGCCGAACTGACGCGGATCGCCAAGCTCCAGCTCAGCGACATCACCCGGGCGGTCAAGAACGGCGAGAAATCCATCGCCCTCAACGAGGTGACGGATCTGGCCCGGCGCCTTCACCTCCTGTCCGACGCCGTCGCGGGCCGCCCGGCGGTGGCGCCCGGGGCCCAGGCTCCGGCGACGCAAGCCTCCGTGGTCCAGACCCCTGTGGTTCAGACGGGCGCGGCTCCGGCGCCGGCCGCCCATCCGTGAGCGACGGGTCGGCAGGTTCCAGCGCGACAGGTTCCAGCGCGACAGGTTCCAGCGCGACAGGTTCCAGCGCGACAGGTTCAGGCTCGATCTGGCGCGACACCCGCAACGCGCGGTCCCGGGCACGCCTCGACCGGGCTTTACCCGCGATCTTCCCCGTCCCGGTGCTGCAGCACGCCCTGTCGCGGCCGCTCCTGCCGCCGACGCCGCGTCTGGCCGTCGAGAGCTACTGGCGCGCCCACATCCTGCGGGCCGACCGCCTCGCCCGGGCGCTCGCCGCCCGCTCCGGCGCGCCCGAGGGCTGGACCTGGCGCCTCGGCACCGAGCCGGGCCTCGCCGCGAGCTTCCGCCTGCCGCCCTCGCCCTACCGTGAGCCCGCCCACACGCGGGGCCGCGGCCATTGCTGCCTGTGCGGCCAGCCGGTGTTCCGCTTCGGCTGGCACAAGGATCTGTGGGGAACCGGCACGCCGAACAAGAACGCGGCCTGGCATTCGGCCTGCGTCACCGCGTGGAAGCTGTGGTGCGCGCCCGCCGAGCAGGTGACGGTGCTGAAACGCCACCAGCGCCACCGCTGCACCGAATCCGGCAAGCGCCTGTTCAAGACCGCCGAGGTCGATCACCGGGTGCCGCTCTACCGGGTCTGGCGCGAGCACCGCACCGCGCCCTGGCCCGAACTCCTCGGCTACTGGGGCGCCCCCAACCTCCAGGTGGTGAACCGCGTGGTCCACGTCGCCAAATGCAGCGCCGAGGCTGGCGAGCGCGCCGCCCGCCGCCGGGCCGAGGCTGTCCCGTCCGCCTTCCCCGCCTCCGCGTTCGGCGAGACCGATTTCGCCAGGGTCGATGCCCACGTGATCCAACCGGAGGAATACGACGAACGTCCCGAGCTGACCGACGCCATGATGGAGCGGGCCGATCGATCCGATGGCCCCATTCTGGTCCGCCGGGGGCGGGCACCGAAGCCGGGTCCCAAGCGATAGGCGCGTCTTCTCAGAAGAACGCCTCCTCTCAGAAGAACGCCTGCAGCCCCGTCTGCGCCCGGCCGAGGATCAGGGCGTGGACGTCGTGGGTGCCCTCGTAGGTGTTGACCGTCTCGAGGTTCTGGGCGTGGCGCATGACGTGGTATTCGCCCATGATGCCGTTGCCGCCATGCATGTCCCGGGCGGTGCGGGCGATGTCGAGGGCCTTGCCGCAATTGTTGCGCTTGATCAGGGAGATCATCTCCGGCGCCATCCGACCCTGATCGAGGAGGCGGCCGACGCGCAAGGACGCCTGGAGCCCGAGCGCGATCTCCGTCTGCATGTCGGCGAGTTTCTTCTGGACGAGCTGGGTCTGGGCGAGCGGCCGGCCGAACTGCTTACGCTCCAGGGTATAGCTTCGCGCCCGGTGCCAGCAATCTTCGGCCGCGCCCATCACCCCCCAGGAGATGCCGTAGCGCGCCCGGTTGAGGCAGCCGAACGGCCCCTTCAGGCCCGAGACGTCTGGGAGCAGCGCGTCCTCGGGCACTTCGACGCCCGCCATGACGATCTCGCCCGTGGTCGAGGCGCGCAGGGAGAGCTTGCCGTGGAGCGTCGGGGTCGAGAGGCCGGCCATGCCCCGCTCCAGCACGAAGCCCCGGATGGCGCCGTCGTGCCGGTCGGATTTCGCCCAGACCACGAACACGTCGGCGAAGGGCGCGTTGGAGATCCACATCTTGGCGCCGGTGATCCGGTAGCCGCCGTCGATGGCCTCCGCCCGCGTCGTCATGCCGGCGGGGTCGGAGCCCGCATCGGGCTCGGTGAGGCCGAAGCAGCCGATCCATTCGCCGGACGCGAGCTTCGGCAGGTACTTTTGGCGCTGCGCCTCGGAGCCGTAGGCGTGGATCGGGTACATCACCAGGGAGGATTGCACGCTCATCATCGAGCGGTAGCCGGAATCGACCCGCTCCACGGCCCGGGCCACGAGGCCGTAGGCGACGTAGGACGCGGCGGCGCAGCCGTACTCCTCCGGCAGGGTCAGGCCGAGGAGGCCGACGCTGCCCATGGCCCGGAACAGGTCGGGGTCGGTCCGCTCCTCGGCGTAGGCCGCGACGATTCCGGGCAGCAGACGCTCCTGCGCGAAGGTCTCGGCCGTGTCGCGGATGGCGCGCTCGTCGTCGGTCAGCTGGTCGTCGAGGAGGAAGGGATCGTCCCAGACGAATCCGGCGGCGCGCAGGGGAGTGGCGATGGGCGCGTTCATGGAAGCTTCCTCGAACCTGTTGCGGCCGGTCGTGCCGGCCGTCGTTTGGGGGCGAGCATGGACCCGGAGGGTCGGTCCCGTCCAGCCGGTCAGGCCCGCCCGAGGAGCGTCAGCCAGAGCACGGTCGTGAGGGGGGCGAGCAGGGTCGAGACGAGGACGGAGGCGGCGACCAGGCCGGTCTCGGCCTTGTAGCGCACGGCGAGCAGGTAGGCGTTGATGCCCACCGGCATGGCGGCGAACAGGGTGGCGACGCCCGCATAGGCCGGCGGCATGGAGAACAGCTTGGTGGCGAGCAGCCACACCGCGAGGGGGTGCACCACGAGCTTCAGGCCGGCGATGACCAGAGCGCCGGGCAGGTCGAACAGCACCTTGTAGCGGGTCAGGCCGGCGCCGAGCGCCACGAGGGCGCAGGTGGAGGCGGTGGAGCCGAACCCGTCGATGAGCGAGCGGGCGATGCCGGTGGGCACCACGCCGCCGAGGCGCAGGGCCATGCCGATGCCGAGGGACACGAAGATCGGGTTCTTGACGAGCACCAAGCCGAGGCCGCGCAGGCGCTGGACCAGGGTGCGGTCACCCTCGGCCTCGATGAGGAAGGTGGCGCAGCCCATCATCAGGGGGAGATGCACGGCCAGCAGCAGGAACAGCGGGAACGCGCCTTCCTCGCCATAGGCCTGCAGGATGGTCGGCACGCCGACGAAGATGGTGTTCGACTGGCTCGCGGCGAACCCGTGCAGCACCGCGCCCTGGCGGCCGATGCCCTTGCGCCGGGTGGCGATGAGGGAGCCGGCGAGCCACGACACCGCCGCCCCGCCGAAATACGCGATCCAGTACGACCACGTCACCTCGCCTGTGAGCCCCGGCCGGGTGAGGGTGCCGATGATGAGGGCCGGCACCGCGATGGCGAACACGTATTCCGAGAGGCCGTCGCTGACCCGCTCGGACAGGAGGCCGGCGAGTGCCGCGCCCCAGCCGATCACGATGATCCCGAAGACCGGGGCGATGATGCTGACGGCGTTCATGAGAGCTCGGTGGGCATGCGGGAGCGGGACGGGCGGGAGCGGTTTCGGTGTCCAGCATCCTTAACACGGGGCGTCGCCCGGATGGATCGCCGGGGCGCATCGGGTTCCGATTGAGCGCAACCACCCGGCGACCGGTTTCGGCGCCGGGACGCTCCGCGGGCGTTTTCCCAGGACCCTGCTCGTCCTTCGGTAAAGCCGCCGCGTCGATGCGGCGTAAAATGAGGCGGGAGGCAAGCACGGATCCGGTCGAAGCCGTCGTCGGCCGGTCGCTCGCAGGACGGAACACGGCTGCCGGTCTGTGCTCCGGAAACCAGGGCGCGATCAAATGCCTGGCAAGGTGCCTGGCAAGACTGTTCCGGTGCGAGGCGACGACAGGGATCGGGCCGGAAACGAGGTGTGCGTGCCGTGCGCGGCATATGGTTTACGAAATCTTAGCGTCTATCCGGGTCTGCCTTGTGGATGTTTCCTTAATGCCACACGAACGTCGCAAGTCCCTCCTGGGCAAGGGTTTTGTCTAAAAAATGTGCAACTGCATAAAGGATGACTTTGGCTTGGCCGGCATTCTTTGAGAACCTCCAATCAACGGAACAACCCAACAAGAAGAGACTTGATATGGCCCGCCGCAGCGCGCTCCTCGGACTGACGACCCTCCTCCTGTCGTCGACCTACCTTCAGGCGGCCGATCTGTCGGTGAAGGCCCCGGTGCCCGTCGTCCCGGTGTCGTGCAAGGCCGAGATCACGTTCCCGTCCTACGGCGGCATCATCAAGCAGAACCCCAACCCGGCCTGCCTCACCATCGGCGGCCTCGGCGACATCTACTTCGGCGGCGCGGTGACGGGCTACGCCTACACCCAGACCAACCAGTTCGCCTTCTCGGCCGTGCCCCAGATCGCCAGCGATCGCGCCGGCCGCGTCGATTTCTCGAACCTGATGGGCACCATCCAGAAGGCCGACGGCCCGTTCCAGTTCTACGCCGCGTTCGGCGCCTACACGATCCCGGGCCTCGGCCTGCCGATCCTCAGCGCCTTCGACCAGACCAACCTGCTCTACTCGCCGATCCCGATCGTGTTCGGCAAGTACGTCTTCAACGACAACTGGTCGATCCAGGGCGGTCGCATGCCGACCCTCATCGGTTCGGAGCTACCCTTCACCTTCCAGAACCTGAACATCTCCCGCGGCCTGCTGTTCAACCAGGAGAACGTGATCAACCAGGGCGTTCAGGTGAACTACAGCGACGGCCCGTGGTCGGCCTCCTTCGCCGCCACGGACGGCTTCTATTCGGGTGAGATCAACTGGGTCACGGGCGCCATCGTCTACAAAATCGACGCCGCCAACACGATTGGCATCAACGGCGGGACGCACTTCAACAACTTCAACTCGGCCCTGCAGAACCCGCGCTTCCAGTTCGCCACGCCGCTCTCGGTGCAGAACAGCTCGATCGTCAGCGCCAACTACACCTACGCCGACGGCCCCGTCATCGTGACGCCGTACGTCCAGTATACCAACGTCGAGAGGAACGCCGTCCTCGGCCTCGGCGGTGCCGAGACCATCGGCGGCGCGATCCTCGCCAGCTACGCCTTCACCGACAACTTCGCCCTCGCCGGCCGTTTCGAGTATATCAGCCAGAGCGGAAACAGCGCGAGCCCCTTCGGCCTCGGCCAGACCACCTCCGTCCTCTACGGACCGGGCAGCTCGGCGCTCTCCTTCACCGTGACCCCGACCTTCACCTTCGACCGCTACTTCCTGCGCGGCGAGTTCTCGACGGTGCAGCTCTACGACATCACGCCCGGCCTCGGCTTCGGCCGCACCGGCCTGAAGACCTCGCAGGAGCGCTACATGATCGAGACCGGCATCACCTTCTGATCGCCGCACTTTCCGATCGCTGCCTCCGCGCGACATGCCATCGAGCCCCCTCTCCGGAGGGGGCTTTTTTCGTTGGCGAACGGCCCGGCCAAACCGACCGGCCAAGCCGCCTCATCCGTCGTGACCCGCCACTTCGATCCGCGCCTTCAGGATCTCCAGAAGCGCCCGGTCGCGGCGGGCCTCCAGCTCCGGAACGGTCCGCCCGGCGGCCTCGGCCTCGACCCCCGCGACGATGCGCGCCTTCACGGCCGCGTCGAGGCTGGGCGTTCCGAGGCTCGCCCAGCGCCGCTCCTGGCTGGCCCCGAGATGGTCGAGGTAGTGCCGGATACCGCCCGCGCCCCCGCCGAGATGGTAGGTCATGTGCGGGCCCATGGTGGCCCAGCGCAGGCCCGGCCCGTTGCACAGGGCGGCGTCGATGTCGGCGACGCTGGCCACCCCCTCGGCCACGAGGTGCACCGCCTCGCGGTAGAGCGCCGAGGCGAGGCGGTTGGCGATGTGGCCCGGCATCTCGCGCCGCAGGATCACCGGACGGCGCCCGAGCCGCGCATAGAACGCCGCCGCCCGGGCCGCGACGGCGTCGTCCCCCGCCACGATCTCCACCAGGGGCACGAGGTGGGGCGGATGGAACGGGTGGGCGACGAGCACGCGCTCCGGGGTCGCGCACTCGGCCGCGATGGCGCTGCGCAGCATCGCCGAGGTGCTCGACGCGATGAGGATGCCCGGGGCCGCATGCGCGTCGATCTCGGTGAGCACGGCGCGCTTCACCGCCAACTCCTCGGGGGCGTTCTCCTGAACGAACCGCGCATCCGCCACCGCGTCGGCCAACCGGTCGTGCGGCACGAGGCGGCCGGCACCAGTCAGCCCGAGTTCGGCAAGCTGGGCCCGCGCCCGCGCCACCGCCGGCCCGAGGCGATCCATGAAATCCGGGGCCGGATCGTAGGCCGCCACGTCGAGGCCGTGGGCGAGGAACAGGGCCGCCCAGCTCGCCCCGAGGGTGCCGCAACCGATCACGGCGACGGGGCTGCTTTCATCCGTATAGACCTCTGTCAATTCGTCGCCCTCCGCGGCTTTACTTTCGGCTTTGGGCACGCCTTATTCAATCCATCACGGTTCGTTGAAGGACCGGACGCGGGCGAGAACGACCCGCGACGTGGAGGAAACCGATGTTCATGCGCAATGCGGCGGCGCGGGCCGCCCTGCTGATCCTGGCGGCCGTCTCCGCCACCGCGGCGCGGGCCGACGACGTGGTGCGCCTCGGCAATCTGAAGTTCGCCCATTACGGCGCCGTCTCCTACATGAAGGAGCTCGCCCCGAAATTCGGCCTGAAGATCGACGAGCGCGTCTTCGCCAAGGGCGCCGACATCTACCCCGCCATGGCGGTGGACCAGATCGACATCTCGGCCTCCGGCGCAGACGGGGCGGTGGCGGCCCGCGGCAACGGGGTGAAGCTCTACGTGGTGGCGGGCTTCGCGGACGGCGGCGTGCGCATCCTCAAGCGACCGGACCTCGACGCGGTCAAGACCCTGAAGGACGTGAAGGGCCTCAAGGTCGCCTCTGTCCGGGGGGGCACCCAGGATCTCATGCTGCTCGCCGAACTCGACAAGCACGGGATGACCTGGGGCGAGCGCCCGGGCAAGGACGTGCAGCTGATCTACTTCAACAACTACGCCGACCTGAACCAGGCGCTGGCGCAGAAATACGTCGACGTGATCTGCCAGAGCGAGCCGCAATCGACGCAAGCCATCAGCGCCGGCTACGCGACGGAGGTGGTGAAACCCTACGACACCCCCATCGGCCGGCCCGTGCGCCCCCTGGTGATGACCGAGAAGATGTACAACGAGCGCCCCGAGGTCGCCGGCCGCGTCCTCAAGCTGTTCGTGGCCGCCACCAAGGCCTTCATCGACGATCCGGCCTTGGCCGAGAAGTACGTCCGCGAGACGGTGTTCAAGGGCCAGCTCACGGCCCAGGATTTTCGCGATGGCATGGCCAACGCGAAGTACACCTACGACGTGCCGGCCGGGCACATGCAGATCACCACCGACACCATGATGAAGTACGGCCTCGGCAAGATGGTCAATCCGCCGAAATCCGACGCCGAGTGGGTGAAGACCGACCTGCTCGAGAAGGCCAAAGCCGAACTCGTGGCCCGCTGAGGTCGCCATGCACCGGCTGCGCGGCGCCATCGTTCCCATCGCCCTCCTGGTCCTGTGGGAGATCCTGAGCCGTCTCGGCGTGTTCTCCGCCGTGGTGCTGCCGCCGCCGAGTTCGGTGGCGGTGAAGTGGGTGTCCGGCATGGTCCCGGCCCTGCCGCACGATCCGGCGCAGGAGAGCTACCTCTCCTGGCTGTTCTCCGGCGAGATGCCCCACGACGCGGTGGCGAGCCTCGCCCGGGTGCTCACGGGCTTCTGCATCGGCGCCGGTCTCGCCGTGCCCGTCGGCCTGCTGCTGGGCACCAGCGACCGGCTGTTCTCCCTGTTCAACCCCTTGCTCGAGATCCTGCGGCCGATCCCGCCCATCGCGTACATTCCGCTGGCCATCGTGTGGTTCGGCCTCGGCAACCCGCCGGCCCTGTTCCTCATCGCGCTCGGCACGTTCTTTCCCGTGCTGGTCAACACCATCGCGGGGGTGCGGCAGGTGGATTCCATCTACATCCGCGCGGCCCGCAACCTCGGGGCGAAGCCGTGGACGATGTTCCGCCGGGTGATCCTGCCGGCGGCGAGCCCGTTCGTGCTCGCCGGCATGCGCATCGGCATCGGCACCGCCTTCATCGTGGTGATCGTCGCCGAGATGATCGCCGTCTCGGACGGCCTCGGCTACCGCATCCTGGAAGCGCGCGAGTACATGTGGTCCGACAAGATCATCGGCGGCATGCTCACCATCGGCATCCTGGGCCTCATCATCGACGGGGCGATGTCGCGCCTCAACGACCACCTGCTGCGCTGGCATCGCGGCCTCGAGCGCTGAACCCCCGGACCCGCAGCATGCAGGCAGAAATCGTCGTCGCCCACGCCAGCAAGGTGTTCGGCAGCGGGCCCGGGGCGGTGACCGCCCTCGAGGACATCAGCGCCACGGTGCCGGAGGGCCAGTTCCTGTGCCTGCTCGGCCCCTCGGGCTGCGGCAAGTCCACCCTGCTCAACGCCATCGCGGGCTTCGCCCCCCTGAGCGGGGGCCGCATCACCCTCGGCGGCCGCCCGGTGACCGAGCCGGGGCCCGACCGGGGGATGGTGTTCCAGGAATACGCCTTGTTCCCGTGGATGAACGTGGAGGACAACGTCCGCTTCGGCCTCGACATCAAGGGCGTGCCGAAGGCCGACGCCACCGTGACGGTGGACCGCATCGTCGCGACCCTCGGCCTCTCGGACTTCCGCAAGCGCTACCCGAAGGACCTGTCGGGCGGCATGCGACAGCGCGTCGCCATCGCGCGCATCCTCGCCCTCGATCCCCCGGTGATGCTCATGGACGAGCCGTTCGGGGCCCTCGACGCCCTGACCCGGCGCACCCTGCAGGACGAACTCCTGCGCATCTGGGCCGAGTTCGAAAAGACCATCGTGTTCGTCACCCACTCCATCGAGGAGGCGCTCTACCTCGCCGACCGCATCCTGGTGATGACCTACCGCCCCGGCCGCCTGAAGCGCGACATCGCCGTGCCCCTGCCCCGCCCCCGTGACACGGCGGCGCCCGAGTTCAACGCCCTCAAGCGCGAACTCGCCACCCTGGTGATGGAGGAGCAGACCCGCTTCACCCAGGCCGAACGCCACGGCACGACCGTCGACTGAGGCCCCCGGCGCCCGCCCCGGAGCCGACGAAAAAACTCTCCCGAAACCCGCTGGACAGGCCGCCGAACCCTCTCTATACCCCCGCTCCACAGGCGGTGCCGCGAAAGCGAACCGCCCGCTGCCCAGGTAGCTCAGTTGGTAGAGCATGCGACTGAAAATCGCAGTGTCGGCGGTTCGACTCCGTCCCTGGGCACCATTCGTTTTTCTAGAGTTCCCAAGACTTTACAGCCTTTTTCCTCTATGCCCGCATCGGGCTGTGAGGTGAGGGGCAAACGGGTGCGAAACGCACCAGTCTCGCGGTGTAAGCGGTCCCTGTATCGGCCGCGCTTTCCCGACTTCCGAGCGTCCATCCATACAGCGCGCTGAGCTGTGTTTCGACGTGCAACTTTGACCCCCGCAAGGCGATCCCACTCGGCTCCGACCGCTTCCGAGCGGCCACGCGGTGCAGTTGGGGCGACCGATTGCGGCACCAGTCTCAGCCCGCTCATTGCGCACTGGCCTGCGTCGTCGATGCCTGAATTTCGAGATGGCGACGGCGCCCGGACAGCTCTCGGAACGCCTCGACAGTCCAGACCAGCCCTTCGTGACGGAGGCGGTGCGCCGTGGTCGGGTCCGGCCGCCATGGGACCCAGAACAGGGCGCGTTCCTGAGCCACCAAGCCGCCGGCCTGAAGGAATTCGGACCCGCCGGTGTCCTTCCTCTGGCCCCACATCGACAAGGGCCGCGGCGTCGTGCGCCACGCCCTCTACCCGGCCGAACCGTGGCTGCGTGGGTGAGCGCTGCTCGACTTCCCCGACCCACCGCGCCGTGCCGGTTCGCTTGAAGCTGTAGAGGCTACCGGCGGACATCGAGCCGACGCGTGCGGCCGCAGGGACAGGGGTCATCCGCACCGAGGAGCGGAGCCTTTCAGTGCCCCGCTCGGGCGGGGCGAGGAAGCCGCCGCCCGGAGCATCCGCCACGTGAAGCCTCTTCACCTCCTCGGACGGCAAGCTGTCCCGCCCGCCGCACACAGAACCGAAGAACGCCCTTTGCTCGCCGGTGAACGGCTTTGGGCCCTCCGCGAGAGGATGGCCGCGAGCACGACGTGGGCATAGTGCCCGGGTCGTGCTGGAGCGGTGTCCGATCGGCTTGAATCGATCTGGGCTTCGAGGGCGCCGCAGATGTGATTCGAAATGGGACTTTCCGCGGAGGAGCGCCGGATGCCCCCAGCCCTGTCAGGCTCGTGTTCCTGGACGAGCCCGCGACCAACACGAAAATGGCACTAGCACTCCCTGGACACTTGGATGTCAGGGAGCAGCCGGGAGCGGCGTCGGCATCGTGTGCACCGGACGGGCCGGATCAGAGCGGTTTTCGAGCGCATTGCGACGGGTTTGGGTGTGAGCGTTGACGGGCAAGGAATGAGCCGGTGCCGTCGCGGTTATCCGTGGACCGGGGGGGACGTGTCGCGGCCTCTGTGGCCGAGGGTTGCATCCTGCCCTCAGGCCGCGGCCCGGTTCGGGGGCAGCATGATCGCGCTCGACAAGAGCGAGCGTGTGTCCCATCCGTCGGGCAAGCAGCGAAGCCCTGCCTAGCGGTAATCGGTGGGCGCGAGGCCGTGGCGGGCGATCTTGTCGTAGAGGGTCTTGCGCGGGGTCCCGAGGGATTCGGCGGCCAGGCGCACGTCGCCGCCGGCCATGAACAGCTCCTCGCGGATGAGGCCCCGTTCGAACCGGTCGACCTGCTCGGCCAGGGTCCCGGCGGCGGCGGCCCCGGGGGGCGCGGTCTCGGCCCGACCGAGGCCCAGCGCGTGCCGCTCGGCGAAGTGGCCGAGTTCGCGCACGTTGCCGGGCCAGTCGTGGCGGCGCAGGTGGTCGCGCACGTCCGGCGTGATCGGCGGCACCTCGCGGCCGAAGCGCGCCGCCGCCCGCCGCAGGAATTCCTGGAACAGCAGCATCACGTCCTCGCGTCGGTCGCGTAAGGGGGGGATCGGGATCGTGATGACGTTGAGGCGGTGGTAGAGGTCGTCGCGGAACGTGCCCTGCGCCGCCGCCTGGCCGAGGTCGACCTTGGTGGCCGCCACCACCCGCATGTCGATGGCCCGGACCTCGTTGGTGCCGAGCGGCTCCACCGACCGCTCCTGCAGGACCCGCAGGAGCTTCACCTGCAGGTTCAGCGGCATGCTCTCGATCTCGTCGAGGAACAGAGTGCCCCCTTGCGCGTGCTCGATACGCCCGACCCGGCGCTTGAGGGCGCCGGTGAACGCCCCGGCTTCGTGGCCGAACAGCTCGCTCTCCACCACGCTGTCGGGTAGCGCCCCGCAATTCATGGCGACGAAGTTGCGCCGCGCCCGCCGGCTCCAGCGGTGCAGGGCGCTCGCCACCACCTCCTTGCCCGAGCCCGTCTCGCCGAACACGAGCACGTCGACATCGGCGTTCGCCACCTCGCGCACGAGGCTGCGCAGGCGCACCATCTCGGGCGAGATCCCGAGAAACGCCGGGTCCTCTTCCACCGCCGCGTCGAGGCGGGCGCGCAGGGCCCGGTTCTCCAGCACCAGGCGGCGCCGCTCCAGGGCGCGGCGCGCCGACGCCATGAGGGCCTCGGCCGGATAGGGCTTGGCGAGAAAGTCGTAGGCACCGTCGCGCATGGCGCCGACCGCCATGCGGATGTCGCCGTGGCCGGTGATGAGGATGACGGGGAGATCCGGATCGAGGCCGCGCAGGCGCGCGAACAGGGCGACGCCGTCGAGGTCCGGCAGGCGCACATCGGTCACCACGAGGCCCGGCGGGTCGGCCATGATCGCGGCGAGCGCCGGCCCGGCGGCCCCGAAGGTCTCGACGATGAACCCGTCGAGTTCGAGGCTCTGGCGGTTGGCCCGGCAGACATCCGCCTCGTCGTCGATGAAGACCACCCGCTCGGGCGACGGCCGCTCCTGCGCTGGTTCGCTCAACGTCCCGCCCCCCGGTGTCCAGCCGCCTTCGGCTCCGCCCTCCCATTCGCCCGGGCGAGGTCCAGATTCGCCAGGGCGAGGTCCATGCGGAAGACGGCGCCGCCCGCCGGATCGTCGCCCGCCGTCAGGCTGCCCCCGCAATCCTCGACAATGCCGCGGGCGATGGCGAGGCCGAGGCCGAGGCCATCGGATTTCGTTGTGAAGAAGGCATCGAACACCTGCGCGCGCAAGGCCTCGGGCAGGCCCGGACCGGTGTCGTGCACCGCGATTCCGACGCGGTCGCCCTCTTGCGTCACCCGCAGGGTCACCTTCGGATCGGGGCGTCCGGCGACGGCGTCGAGGGCGTTCTGCAGCAGATTGACCAGAACCTGTTCGAGGCGCGGTCCGTCGCCGAGCACGTGGAGCCCGGCGGACGGGGCGTCGACCACCAGGGGCACGCCGGCGGCCTGGGCGCGGCCCTCCACCAGTTCGAGGCCGTTGCGCAGGATGGTGTCGAGGGCGACGGGTTCGCGCTTGGGCGAGGCGCGCCGGGCGAAGCCCTTGAGCTGGCGGGTGAGGCCGCCGATGCGGTCCGTGAGGCGGCCGATGGCGATGGTGTTCTCGGAGGCCTCCGTGGTGCGGCCGCGCTGCATCAGGATCGCGGCGTTGTCGGCGTAGGAGCGGATGGCGGCGAGCGGCTGGTTGATCTCGTGGGCCATGCTGGCGGCGAACTGGCCGAGCGCCGCGAGCCGGCCGGCCTGCGCGAGTTCGCGGCCGAGGCGCTCGCGCTCGGCTTCGGCGCGTTCGCGTTCGGCCTCCACCCGCTCGCGCTCGGCCTCGGCGCGCCGGCGCTCCTCGATCTCGAGGCGCAGCATCCGGTTGGCGTCCGTGAGTTCCTGGGTCCGCTCGCGCACGCAGCCTTCGAGTTCCTCGCGCCGGGCCGCCGCTTCGGCGAGGCGCCAGCGCTCGCGTCGCCGCCGGCCCGCCAGGGTGGTGAGCCCGAGGCAGGCGAGACCGGTGATGAGGGCGGCGATGATCCAGGCCTGTGCCCGCTCCCGCTCCAGGGCGCCGCCCGTGGGCGTAAGGGTGTGCAGGCGCCAGTCCGTTCCGGGGATCGCCGCATCGAGTGCGAGCGCCGCGCGCGCGGGCGCCGCCCCCTGGCCCACCCGCACGAGGTCGTGGGCGCCCGGGACGGGATGCAGCGGCATCTCGCCCAAGGGAGCCGCCCCGAATTCCAGGGCCTCGCGGATGCGGCGGCGCTCGGCCTCGTCGATGCGCCGCAGGGTGGAGAAGTGCCAAGTGGGATCGCTCGCGACGAGGACGATGCCCCGGGCATCGGCGACGAACACCCCGTCGCCGCCCGCCCGCCACGCGGCCTCGATCTCGTCGAACTCGATCTTGACCACCACGACGCCGCCGGCCCCGGCGATCCTGCGCGAGAGGTAGAGCCCCGCCCGGCCGCTGACGGTGCCGAGGGCGAACTGCGAGCCGGCGCCCGTGGCCACGGCCTGCCGGAAATAGGGCCGGAAGGCGTAGTCCCGGCCGATGAAGCTGCGCTCGGCCTCGGCGTTGCTCGCCGCCACGGTGATGCCGTCGGGGCGGATCACGTAGATCACCGCGGCACCCGTGGCGGCCGCAACCTGGGCGAGGCGCCGGTTCACCCGCTCGACCAGGTCCCGTGGCGGGGATTCGCCCGCGACCGCCGCCATCTCCGGATCGGATGCGAGGGCGAGTGGCAGGGAGGCTTGCTTCTGCATCTCGGCACGCAGGGCCGCGACCTGGAGAGCGAGGGCGGTGTGGGCCGTGCGGTGCAGATCGGACAGCGCCCAGCGCTCCGCCGCCCGTCCGGCGATCCAGGCCGCCAGCAGCATCATGGCGAGGCTCGCCGCTAGAACGAGGCTGCCGCGCCGCGCCGCATCGGGGCCGGCGGGATCGGGGCGGGCCGTTTTCATGACGTGCGGCACGGCACGCAGGGGCGTGCGGAATCCCGCACCGGTTTCACCGGCCGCGTGCGGGTTCTCGGATCGGGCCTCGAAGCGGGCGGACGATGCATCGGAAAAATAAGCTTTCGATCAAGGTGTTAACGAAAAGTTCCATCGGTTCCGCCGCTGGCACGCCGGTTGCCATTCACTGAGGGAAGCGCAGGCCTGCATCCCTTGCAGGGCTGGGTGCCGGAGGGGAAGCCCGCCGGCCAACATCAAGATCGGACGGAACGGGGGAAGCCCCGGTCCCAACCGGCAGGATCGACAACACCAACCGGGAGAACGCCCTCATGGCCACCGTACCGCTGCCGCTCAACGCTCCGCACGACCCACCCAAGCCCAAGCCGATCTACCGGACCCTGTATTTCCAGGTCCTGGTCGCCGTGGCCATCGGCATCACGCTCGGTCACTTCTACCCGCAGGTCGGTGCGGACATGAAGCCGCTCGGCGACGCCTTCATCAAGCTCGTCAAGATGATCATCGCGCCGGTGATCTTCCTCACCGTGGTCTCCGGCATCGCCGGCATGACCAACCTCGAGAAGGTCGGCCGCGTCGGCGGCAAGGCGCTCATCTACTTCATCACCTTCTCGACCCTCGCCCTGATCGTCGGCCTGATCGTCGCGAACCTCGTCCAGCCGGGCGCGGGCATGCACATCGATCCGAAGTCGCTCGATCCCAAGGCGATCGCGATGTACGCCGACAAGGCGAAGACGCAGACGATCACCGACTTCCTCATGAACATCATCCCATCCACGGCGGTGGGTGCGTTCGCGGGCGGCGAGATCCTTCAGGTGCTGTTCTTCTCGGTGCTGTTCGGCTTCGGCCTCGCCTTCCTGGGCGACCGCGGCAAGCCGGTGCTCGACATCATCAAGGTGCTGTCGGAAGCCATCTTCGGCGTCGTCAACATCATCATGAAGGTCGCTCCCATCGGCGCCTTCGGCGCCATGGCCTTCACCATCGGCAAGTACGGCATCGCCTCGCTCGCCAACCTCGCCTACCTCGTCGGCGCCTTCTACCTGACGTCCGCCATCTTCGTGCTCGGCGTCCTCGGCCTCGTCGCCCGCTACAACGGCTTCTCGATCATCAAGCTTATCCGCTACATCAAGGAAGAGCTGCTGCTCGTGCTCGGCACCTCGTCGTCCGAGTCGGCCCTGCCCTCGCTGCTCGTGAAGATGGAGCGCGCCGGCTGCTCGAAGCCCGTCGTCGGCCTCGTGGTCCCCACCGGCTACTCGTTCAACCTCGACGGCACCAACATCTACATGACCATGGCGGCGCTCTTCATCGCGCAGGCCACGGACACGCCGCTGACCTACGGCGAGCAGGGCCTGCTGCTCCTCGTGGCGATGCTCTCCTCCAAGGGGGCCGCCGGCGTCACCGGCTCGGGCTTCATCACCCTGGCGGCGACCCTCGCGGTGGTGCCCTCGGTTCCCGTGGTCGGCATGGCGCTGATCCTCGGCGTGGACCGCTTCATGTCCGAGTGCCGTGCGCTCACCAACTTCATCGGCAACGCGGTGGCCTGCATCGTCGTCGCCCGCTGGGAAGGTGAAGTCGACGAGGTCAAGCTCGCGGCGGCGCTCGGCGGCAACCCGATGCCCCTCGACTCCGAACTCCCGGCGGCCGCGGGCCTTCAGCCCGCCGTCTGATCCCGACGCCCAACTCTGGGCCTCGACCCTCCGGCGCCCCGCGCCGGAGGGTTTTTTCATGGGTGCCCCAGGCCCGAACGCTCCGAACGCCGCGCGCCCGCGTCTTCGCCACCCGGCATAGCCACGCAAGCATGGCCGCGCCGGTGTGGCGAAGCCGGCCCTCGGCCCGGGCGTGGTCGCCCGTTACGGCCAAAGCCTGTCGCCGTGCGGGGCCGATCCTCCGTTCGCGCCGTCGCGAGGTCGCCGCCGGTCTCGACGCCTGGGCGGCGGGACATTACGGCCGCCCGGGAAACCTTCGCGCCGACGCACGCGGCGTCCGTCCGGCTTCGGCTTCTCCGCCCGATCCCCGCGCACGGGATGGGATCCGAGGCAGCGCCAGCACAGGGCCGTATCGCCTCGTACTATCCTATCGCTCTACATTTTAGAACTACTTCAATATTCGAAATAGATTTGTTTTATTGTCAGATATTGGGATATCATCGGATATAGCCGAAGGATAGTTCCATTGACGGACGTACTTGTATTAAATCTCATCGGAGGCAAACGGAATATTTGTTCCCGACGATGCTTGGCGGGCATGTTGTCTGGAAGCATAAGTCTCTTTTGCTTCAATTCTGCCTTGGCACAGGGACTATCCGGCAAACCGAGCCGGGCGGATCTCGGCGATACCGCCCTCGAGGAGATCCACGTGGCCGGGCAAAGCCCGAACGGGATCGGCTACCAGACGAAACGCTCCACCTTCGGCGCGGGCTCCGACACCTCGTTCCTGGATACGCCCACCAATGTCGCCGTCGTGCCGAACGCCGTCCTACGCGACCAGCGGGTGCTGTCCCTCGACGAGGCGCTCCGGAACGTCAGCAACGTGGTGCAGACCAATAGCCTCGGGGGGACGCAGGAAGCGGTGGTCCGGCGCGGCTTCGGGTTCTCCCGCGACAGTTCCATCCTGCGTGACGGGCGCCGCTCGGTTCTGCAGCAGAACTTCAGCCACGCCATCGAGCGCGTCGAAGTCCTCAAGGGGCCGGCCTCGCTGCTCTATGGCATCTCGGAGCCCGGCGGCCTCATCAACCTCGTCTCCAAGCGGCCGGAATTCACCCAACGGGGCTCCCTCGACCTGACCGGCACGAGCTTCGGCGGCGGTCTCGTCCAGACCGATCTCACCGGGCCGATCGCGGGCACCAACCTCGCCTACAGGGTCGTGGGGGACTTCCAGGACTATGAATACTGGCGCAACTTCGGCCGGATCCAGCGGCAGGTGGTGGCCCCGTCGGTCACTTGGCGTGGCGACGACACCACCGTGACGGCGGGCTACGAGTTCGCGCACTACACCATCCCGTTCGACCGGGGCACCACCTTCGATCCACGCACCGGGCGCCCCCTGCGGGTGCCGCGCGACCGCCGTTTCGACGAGCGCGTGAGCCGGGTCGACGCCACGAGCCATCTCGCTTCCATCGATGTCGACCACCGGTTCAACGACGACTGGAAGCTGCATTTCGGCTACAGTCATTCCCATCTCGGCTACGACGACAACCAGATCCGCCCGGTTTCCTACAATTCGGATACCGGCATCCTCACGCGGCGGGCGGATGCGACGCGCGGGGGCGATTTCAACGCGAACATCGCGCGCCTCGACCTGACGGGACGGTTCGATACCTTCGGGTTGCGCAACGACCTCCTGGCCGGCGTGATGCACGAGCGGATCGACTACTACCGGCGCACCACCGTGCGCGGGCCGAACGTGAGCGGCTTCAACCCGTTCAACCCGGTCTACGGTCTGCTCGGCCCCTCGGACCGGATCTCGCTCGCGGCCAGCAACAACCGCGATCGGCTCAGCAACACCAGCCTGTACGTGCAGGATTCGCTCCACCTCACCGACCGGCTGATCCTGGTGGGCGGGGTCGGCGTCCAGATCTACGATCAGCTGGCCTTCGCGGGGCGCCCGGCCGTCATCTCGACGGCGATCGACGGGGTGAAGCCGGTGCCGCGCGCCGGCCTCGTCTACAAACTCGCGCCCAATCTTTCGGTCTACGGCAGCTACACGCGATCCTTCCGTCCGAACGTCACCGACCTCGACGTCACCGGTGCGCTGCTGCCGGAGGAGGGCGAAGCCTACGAGGTCGGCGTCAAGGCGGATATCGCCGAGGGGCTCACGGTCACGGGTGCGATGTTCGACGCCGAGAAGAGCAACGTGCTGATCACCCAGGTCATCGATGGCACGCGCTTCGCCTCCACCGCCGGCCGGGTCCGCTCGCGCGGCTTCGAGCTCGATTTCGCGGGTCAGATCCTCCCGGACTGGGCCGTGATCGGCAGCTACGGCTTCACCCAGGCCGTGGTCACCGAGGACCCGGTCCTCGTCGGCAGGGAATTGCAGAACACCCCGCGGGTCACGGCCTCGCTGTTCCTCACCCATCAGCTCGGTGCCGTGGCCGAGGCGACGGAGTTCGGCTCGACCCGCCTCGGCCCAGGTTTCCTCGAAGTCGGTGTCGGTACCCGCTACGTCGGCGCACGGCCGGGCGACGCCGCCAACACCTTCAGCCTGCCGGACTACATGGTCAGCGATGCCTTCCTGGCCTACCGGACCCAGGTGAACGGCCTGCCGACCACCCTGCAGCTCAACCTGAAGAACCTCTTCGACGAAACCTACTACGCCTCCTCCGGGGCCAGCCCCTTGCTGGTGGCGGTGGGTGAGCCGTTCCAGGCCCTCGTCACCGCCCGCGTCGCCTGGTGAGATCGGCTCCGACGTTTCGGGTCCGGTGCGGATTCGAAACGCCGCACGGACGGGTCGGACGGGCCGCGCGGCGGAACCGGCGATTCCAGGGGGGCGTTCCCGATGCGTCCCCTCCCGGCTCAACGGACCCCACCCGCATGCATCCGGCACGCCGCCTCGTCCTCTGTCTCGCCCTCACGGCTCCGGTGCCGGCCTTCGCCCAGGCCCTCCAGAACCCCGGCACCGCCACCGTCACGGCGCATGTGGTGAAGGCCGCGCCCCTGGCGGCGACGCCCGAGCGCATCGCGGCCCTCAAGTTGCCCCCGGGGTTCCGCATCGAGGCCTTCGCCACGGGCCTCGGCGCCCCGCGCGTCATCGTGGTGGCGCCGGGCGGCGCCCTCTACGTCAGCGACCGGGACGCCGGCACGGTCACCCGCATCGACCCCGCCGACGGCACCAAGCGCCGTGTGGTCCTGGAGAAGGCCGACGTGCACGGCCTCGCGATCCATGACGGGCGGCTCTTCTTCGTGACGGTGAAGCAGATCTTCTCCGCCCCCCTGAAGCCCGACGGCAGCCTTGGCCCCGAGACAGCGCTGGCCTCGGACCTGCCGGACGCCGGCCAGCACCCCAACCGCACCATCCGCTTCGGGCCGGACGGGTGGCTCTATGCCAGCCTCGGCTCCACCTGCAACGAGTGCGAGGAGCGCAACCCCGAGAACGCCACCCTGGTCCGGATGCGGCCCGACGGCACCGGCCGGGAGACCGTCGCCTCGGGCCTGCGCAACACCATCGGGTTCGATTGGCAGCCCCGCACCGGCACGCTCTACGGCTGGGACGACGGCGTCGACTGGCTCGGCGACGACGCCACGCCGGAGGAGTTCAACCGGATCGAGCCGGGCAAGAAGTACGGCTGGCCCTACATCTTCGGCGACGGGATCAAGAACCTCTACCGCGAGGTCCCGAAAAGCTCCCTGGAGCAATGGGACAGGGACAGCGCCCGCCCGGTCCTCACCTGGACGGCGCATGCCTCGTCCATGCAGTTCGTGTTCTACGACGGCGCGCAGTTTCCCGCCGACTACAAGGGCGACGGCTTCGTCACCATGCACGGCTCGTGGAACCGCAAGCCGCCGAGCGGGTACGAGGTCCTGCGCGTGCGCTTCGAGAACGGCGCGCCGAAATCCATCGAGCCCTTCGTGTCCGGCTTCCTGACCGAGGGCGGCCCGAGCGGCTGGCAGCGCTTCGCCCGGCCCTTCGGCCTCGCGGTGGCCGGGGACGGCAGCCTCTACCTCGGCGATGACCAGAACGGCGTGATCTACCGGATCAGCCACCCCGGTTGAGGCGCCGATCCCGTTCTACAGGCGGACGGTGCCCGCGCGGATCGCCCCGAACAGGGCCGGATCGAGGGGGCGGTAGCCGCCCTCGCGGTCGAGGTAGAGCGGATCGGCGATCCGGGCCGGGTCGAAGCCCTCGGCCGCCAGCACGGTCTTCTTCTGCTTGAAGGTCTCCGTGTGGGCGAAATCGGCCACGATCCGCAGCACCAGGGGCCGGGCATAGGCCGGCAGGCGTGCGGTCAGGGCGGCGTGCAGGGCGGCGAGGTCGAAGCCAGGCCCGATGGTCAGGGCGGCCATGCCGGCACGCCCTTCCGCACCCGGCACGGCGACGCCGTAGACGCTGGCCTCGATCACGCCGGGGCAGTGGCCCAGGGCCTCGGCCACCTCGGTGGTGGCGACGTTCTCGCCCTTCCAGCGGAAGGTGTCGCCGATCCGGTCGACGAAGTAGAAGAACCCCTGGGCGTCCCGGCGCATGAGGTCGCCGGTCCGCATCCAGGCGTCCCCGGGGGCGAGCACGTCGCGTAGGATCTTGGCGCTGGTCTCGCCCGCGCTCGTGTAGCCCTCGAAGCTGTGCTCGGCCTTGGCCGAGAGCCGGCCCAGGAGCTCGCCCGCCTCGTCGGGCCCGGCCGGCACGCAGCGCCCGGCGGCGTCGCGCAGGGGCAGTCCCGTCTCGACGTCGTGCCGCACGATGAGGGCGGGCGAGCGCCGGGCGAGGAAGGGCGGCACGCGGCCAACGGCGCCGGGCTTGCCCTCGACGTTGTAGAGCGAGACCGTCCCTTCCGTGGCCGCGTAGAATTCGAGGATGCGCGGCACGGCGAAGCGCTCCGAAAAGCGCGTCCACACGTCCGGCCGCATCCCGTTGCCGGTGCACAGACGCAGGGTGTGGCGGCCCTCGAACGGGTCGGGCGGGGCCGCCGCGAGGTAGCGGCACAATTCGCCGATATACTGGAACAGGGTGCACCGGGTCTCGACGACGTCGCGCCAGAAGCGGCTCGCCGAGAACTTCTCCCGGATCACCACCGCGCCGCCGCCGACGAGCACGCTGCCGGGCGCCACCACGCCGCCGACGCTGTGGTAGAGCGGCAGGCAATTGTACATCCGGTCGTCGGGCGTCGGGTCGACGAGGCCGGCGAACCAGTGGGTCCACATCATCACCCTGTGATGGCTCACCCGCGCGGCCTTCGGCAGGCCGGTGGTGCCGGAGGTGTAGATGAGCAGGGCCTCGTCGCGCACGCCGACGGCGGGGGCTTCGCCGGGCTCGAGGGGAGCACCGGACAGGGGGGCGGACGCGTCCGCGAGGGACCCCGCCCCCGGTCCCTGCCACAGGATCGCGGGCGCCGCCGCCAGATGCGGCGCGGCGCTCGCCCAGGCCGCGGCCAGAGCCGTCTCGACGATGGCGAGGCGGGGGGCCGCCACCGTGACGCAATGGGCGAGGCCGCGGTCGCGCAGGTTGGTGTTGAGCAGGGCGACGCGCACGCCGACGCGCGTCAGGCCGAGCCAGATCGCGAGGTAATCCGGCCGGTTGGTCATGAGTAGGGCGACGGTCTCGCCCTTGGCGAGGCCCCGGCCGAGGGCCCAGCGGGCGTAGCGGTTCTGGCGCGCCGCGAGGTCCGCGTGGCTCAAGGTCTCGTCGGTGCCGATCAGGGCCGGCGCGGCGCCGTAACGCGCGGCGAGTTCGTCGACGACGCGCGGGAAGGTGCGCTCGGGCTCGGCCTCGATGCGCGCCGTGCGGGCGAGGGCCGCGACCCAGCCGGACGTGGCCGAGGGCGGGCGGGGCGCAGGCGCAAGCGGGATGGCGGCCGACGGAGGCCGCGTCGCGGAACCGGACCTCATCGGACAGCCCGGCTGTCGGCGCGGTGGCGGGCGACGTAGGCGACCCAGTTGCGGAACAATCGGTCCGCATCGTCCGGCCAGGCGGGGGGGCGGAGCGGCGTGTCGGCGAGGTTCGGAAACGCCGCGAACAGGTCCGGCCGGCGTTCGGCCGCGGCCCGGCGGGCGAAAGCGTCGAGGCGGGCGGCGGCGGCGTCCGAGAAGTAGTTCTCCGGCAGGGCGGGCAGGGTAGCGCGCTGGCCGTCGAGGAAGCGGAAGACATCGCGGCGGTACTCGCGCGCGAGGCTCGCGGTGTCGTATTCGGGATGGCCCTGGAGGAACACCAGCAGGCTGCCGGCCTCGCGCACGAACAGGTCGACCCCGATGGCGTCGGAGCGACGCAGCACGGTGTAGCCCGCCGCCACGAGCTCGTCCTCCGGCAGGTCGTTCCAGCGCGAATGCGGCACCGCGACGGAGTCCGGCAGGCCGGCGAGCAGGGGATGGGGCGTGCACACGCACGGGTAGACGCCGGAGAGCTTGGCGGTGCGGGGGCGGCGCCGGATGCCGTCGCGGTGGAGCACCGCCGCGTGCGAGGCGAGGCAGGAGAACAGGGTCGAGACCGTGTTCTCCGCCGCCCAATCCACCACGGCGCTCAAGGGAGCGTAGAACGGCTCGTCCTCGAGATGCGGGGCGACGGGCTCGCACCCCGTCACCACGAGGGCGTCGAGCCCCGCCCCGGGGAGCGCGCGATGGGATTCGTAGTGGGCCCGCGCGTGCGCCGCCGCGAGGCCCGCGCGGGGGAGGTCGCGGAACGCGAACAGACTGAGCATCGCCTGCGGGCCGACGAGGCGCCGGAACTGCCGCTCGGTCTGGAGGAAGGCGGCGTCCGGCATGTTGTTGAGGAGGCCGATCCGCAGGGGCGGCACGGGGACCGCCCGCGACGGCATGTCCGCGCGGAGCCCCGAACCGTCGCCCGGGCGGGGGGAGGGGACTTCGGAAGGGGCGTGATCCAGCATCGCGACGGCAACTCCGGGGCGAACGGTGAGGGGCGCTCAGGCCGCGTGGGCGAGGGCGGTCGCGGCCCGGAGCGCCTGATCGAGATCGGCGGCGATGTCGTCGATGTGCTCGATGCCGACGCTGATGCGGATCATCTCGGGGAACACGCCGGCCGTGCGCTGCTCCTCCGGCGTCATCTGCCGGTGGGTGGTCGAGGCCGGGTGGCAGGCGAGCGACTTGGCGTCGCCGATGTTGACGAGGCGTTTGACCAGCCTGAGGGCGTCGTAGAACGCCTTGCCGGCCGTGAAGCCGCCGTGCAGCCCGAAGGTGAGCAGGGACGAGCCTTCGCCGCCGAGGTACTTCCGCGCCATGGCGTGGTGCGGGCTCTCGGGGAAGCCGGCGTAGTTCACCCAGGCGACGCCCGGATGGGCGCGCAGGAATTCGGCGACCTTGCGGCCGTTGGCGACGTGGCGCTCCACGCGCAGGGCCACGGTCTCGATGCCCTGGAGCAGCAGGAACGCGGAGAGCGCCGGCAGCACGGCGCCGGTGGTGCGCTGGTAGACGCTGCGGGCGCGGGCGACGAAGGCGCCCTTGCCGAAATGCGTCGCGTAGACGAGGCCGTGATAGGACACGTCGGGCACCGAGAACATTGGGAACCGCTCCGCCTGCGCCGCCCAGTCGAACCGGCCGGAATCGACGATGATGCCGCCCATGGTGGTGCCGTGGCCGCCCATGAACTTCGTCAGCGAGGCAATGACGATGTCGGCGCCATGATCGATGGGGCGCAGAAGGATCGGCGTCGCCACGGTGTTGTCGACCACCAGGGGCACGCCCCGGGCATGCGCGACGGCGGCCAGCGCCTCGATATCGCAGATGTTGCCGGCGGGGTTGCCGATGGATTCGCAGTAGACCGCACGGGTGTCGTCGTCGATGAGCTTGGCGATCTCGGCCGGATCGTCGCTCGCGGCGAAGCGGCACTGGATGCCCTGGCGCGGCAGCACGTGGGCCAGCAGCGTGTGCGTGGTCCCGTAGAGCTGGGGCACGGAGACGATGTTGCCGCCGTGGTCGGCCAGCGTCGCGAGGGCGTAGTGCAGGGCGGCCTGGCCCGAGGCCACGGCCAAAGCCGCGTGCCCGCCCTCGAGTTCGGCTACGCGCTTCTCCAGCACGGCCACCGTTGGGTTGGCGATGCGGCTGTAGCGGTAGCCCTCCTCTTCGAGGTTGAACAGCGCCGCGCCGTGATCGGCGCTGTCGAAGCTGTAGGCCACGCTCTGGTAGATCGGGACCGCCACGGCATGCGTGGTCGGATCGTGATCGAAGCCGGCATGGACGGCGATGGTTTCACTGCGCATGGAGCGTGTCCGTCTCGGCACGATGAGCTCGGCGACCTCACAGCAAGGTGCAGGCCAAGCTTTTGCGCGTCGAATCGGGACATATCATTGACAAAGACGATGAACGGAAACGCGTCGAAGACTTGGTTAAATTTTCCTTCTCGCATGAGGCGCGTTCGCCGATCCGCGACGACCCGCCGGCCGCCGACTCGCGGCGGGCGGTCGTCCTCTAGGATTCCACCGTTCCGTGTCGGAACGGCCCCGCCGGATTCGACCGTCCCGTGTCGGAACGGTCCCGATGGGGCGGGAGTCTTGATTTGCGACAACTGCGACCGGTCATGGTTTAAGCTTTGCGATCTCTGTTCATCCATTAAGTATCCGGCGAATGCGGACTTGCCGTGGCGTGGAACTATGGCATTTGCTTTCGCAACAGCCTCGTGACGATCCACGAGTGCCGATCCGATCGTGGTGTGGGAGAGCGCGTGTGGCGACGAAACCGATCATTCCGTCCGTGACGTCCGTGGAGCTGCGGGCGGCCCCCATCGAGCCTGGCTGGATTCGGGTGGGCAACCCGCTCGCCCGCAACGCCACCCTGTCGCGCAGCGCCGACGGTCTCGCCAGCACCCTGGTCTGGGATTGCACCGCCGGCGAGTTCGAGTGGATCTACGACATCGACGAGACCATCTACTTCCTCGAAGGCTCGGCGACGATCTCGGACGGTCACAACCCGGCCAAGACCTACGGGCCGGGCGACGTGCTGTTCCTGCCCCACGGTTCGGTGTGTCACTGGCACGTCGAGACCTACGTCAAGAAGGTCGCGTTCTGCCGCCGGACCCTGCCGCGGCCCGCCGCCTTCGTGATCCGGGCGTTCGACCGCCTCGTCAGGATGATGAAGGGCTCCTCCGGCGGCTTCCAGGTCGGCCCCGCCAAGGCCGCCTGAGAACGCCGCCCCATCCCGCCTTCCCAGCCCGCCCGAGACCCCGAGCCATGACGGCGCCCGATCCCGACACCCGGACCCATTTCGAGGAGACCTGGACCTACTTCGAGGAGGCCTGGCATCCCGGCAACGTCCGCATGATGGGGCCGCGCACGCATGGGGCGTGGCTCGGGTCGACGGTGTTCGACGGCGCGCGCGCCTTCGAGGGCGTGGCGCCCGACCTCGACCTCCACCTCGAACGGGTCAACCGCTCGGCGGTGGCCCTCGGGCTGAAGCCCAAGGTCGCGGTCGAACGCTGGGACGAACTGGTTCGGGAGGGATTGGCGCGGTTCCCGCACGATGCGGAACTCTACATCCGGCCGATGTACTGGGCTGAACTCGGATTCGCCGGCGGCGTGCGCTTCGACCCCGAGTCCACCAACTGGTGCCTGTCGCTCTACCACGCGCCGATGCCGGTGCCGACGGGCGTGCGGGCGACCCTCTCGCCGTTCCGCCGGCCGTCCATCGAGGTGGCGCCGGTGGATGCCAAGGCCGGCTGCCTCTATCCCAACGGCGCGCGGGCGCTGATGGAGGCGCAGGCGCGGGGCTTCGGCAATTGCCTCATGCGGGACGGGCTCGGCAATATCGCGGAATTCGCCAACGCCAACGCGTTCCTCGCCCGGGACGGCGTGGTGCACACGCCGGTGCCCAACGGCACGTTCCTCGCCGGCATCACCCGGGCCCGGGTGATCGCGCTCCTGCGGGCGGACGGCGTCACCGTGGTGGAGCGGACCCTGTCGTACGACGATTTCCTCGCCGCCGACGAGGTGTTCACGGCGGGCAACTTCGCCAAGGTCGCCCCCGTCACCGGCCTCGACGAGGTCCGCTTCGAGCCAGGCTCCGTGTTCCGCCGCGCCCGCGCCCTCTACTGGGACTTCGCCCACGGGCGCCGGTAGGCGGCGCGCCTCACCCGGCCGCCAGCGCCTTCTCGCGAATCGCCGTGAGACTCAGGCCCGGCGAGATCGCGTCCGTCGCGATCTTGAGGTGGACGATGGCCGGCTGGCCCGAGGCGAGGGCCGCCGCGAACGCCGCCGGAAAGTCCTCCGTGCGCTCCACCGTGACGCCGAACCCGCCGAACGCGCGGGCATAGGCGGCGAAGTCCGGGTTGCGCAGGTCGGTGGCCGAGACCCGGCCGGGGAAATCCCGCTCCTGGTGCATGCGGATGGTGCCGTAGCTGGCGTTGTCGCAGACGATGCAGACGAGGGGCAGGTCGTACTGCACGGCGGTGGCGAATTCCTGCCCGGTCATCAGGAAATCGCCGTCGCCCGCCAGCGCGATCACCGTGCGGTCGGGGTAGAGCCGCTTGATCGCCACCGCCGCCGGGACGCCGTAGCCCATGGAGCCCGAGGTCGGGGCGAAATGCGTGGCCGGGCGCCGGAAGCGGTAGAAGCGGTGGATCCAGGCGGCGTAGTTGCCGGCGCCGTTGCACAGGATCGCGTCCGCGGGCAGCGTTTCGCGCAGGTGCACCATCACGGCGCCGAGGTTCACGGCGCCGGGCTGCGGCGTCGCCGCCTCGCTCCACTCGAGGTACTCCGCGTGCCCGGCCCGGGTCTGGGCCACCCAGGAAGGGGGGGCTGCGGGCGCGGCGAGGCGCGCCAGGGCGGCGGCCATCCGGGTGGGCGCGGCGTTGATGGCGAGGTGCGGGACGTAGACCCGGCCGAGTTCCTCCGGGCCCGGATGCACGTGGACGAGACGGGTGGCGGGATTCGGGATGGCGAGGAGATCGTAGCCCTGGCTCGGGACCTCGCCGAGGCGCCCGCCCACCACGATCAGAAGATCGGCCGCCCGGGCGCGCGCGACGAGTTTCGGGTTGGCCGCCAACCCGAGATCGCCCGCATAGGCGGGGTGGAGCGGATCGAACAGCGGCAGGCGGCGGTAGCTCGTGGCGACGGGCAGGTCGAACCGGTCGGCGAAGGCGTGGATGTCGCGATACGCCGCCTCGCTCCAGCGGCTGCCGCCGAGCAGCAGGAACGGGCGCTCGGCCTGGGCCAGCAGCTGCGCGAGACGCTCCATCTCCTCCGTGCCCGGCGCCGCTTCGACGGCGACCCAGGGGGCGGCGAGCGGCCCGGTCGCCGTGTCCTTCAGCATGTCCTTGGGCAGGGCGAGAACCACCGGACCGGGCCGGCCGCCGGTGGCGGCGTGGAAGGCGCGCGAGACGTATTCGGGCACGCGGGCCGCGTCGTCGATCTCGGCGGCCCATTTCGCGATCGGACCGAAGGCGGCGCGGTAGTCGATCTCCTGCCACGCCTCGCGGTCGCGCAAGGCCCGCTCGATCTGGCCGACGAACAGGATCATCGGCGTCGAGTCCTGCTGGGCCACGTGGATGCCCGCCGAGGCGTTGGTGGCGCCGGGGCCGCGGGTCACGAAGCACACGCCCGGCCGGCCCGTCGCCTTGCCGTAGGCCTCCGCCATCATCGCCACGCCGCCCTCCTGGCGACAGACCGTGACCTGGATGCGCGATTCGTAGAGGGCGTCGAGGACCGGCAGGAAGCTCTCGCCCGGCACGGTGAAGACGTGGTCGACGCCGTTGACGGCGAGCTGGTCGACCAGGGCCCGGGCGGCGGACCGGGGGGACGCGTCTGAGATGGGGGCGGGCATGCGGCAATCCGGATCGCGGGCGACGGCGTCGCGTGGGGGCGGGTTCGGTGGCGGGCGCAGCCGCGACGTCGCACCGGCCGAGGTTCGGCGTGGCTCTCGTGGCGATGCCCGCGTCCGGGCGGAACGTCGGTCTCCGATCGATTTGCCGATCCTAGAGAGGCATCCTTAAAGATTTTCGCCGGTGGTGGAGCAGATGAGACCCGCGCCGAGTCCCGCGCCAAGATTCGCGCGTAAGACCCGCGAGCCCACGCGAACCGTTGCATCATGATCCGAGCGTTGAAATCCGCTTTGCCGACTCGACGCGCGCCCCGTGCGGCGGGCAGCCCCGTGGGCAAGACGGCCGCGCCGCCGGTCGCGCGGGGCGGGTTCGGCGGCCGGTTCGCCGTGATCCTGTCGGGCGAGCTGATCCAGAGCCTGTTCCACTTCGCCCTGAACATCGCCCTGGTGCGGATCCTGAGCCAGCACGATTACGGGCTGTTCGCCATCGTGTTCACCGGGGGCGCCGTGGGGCTCGCCTATATCCGGGCCCTCGTCGCCGTCCCGGCGACCCTGCACATCGCCCGCAGCCTCGGCCGGCCGGCTGAGCGCGGCTACGACGTGGTGTTCGGCTCGGGCGCCCTGGCGCTCTGCCTCGGCATGGCCGCCCTGGCGTTGGCGCTCCTCATCCCCGTCATGGGGGTCGCCGGGGCGCTGGGCGCCGGCGCGTTCGTCGCCCTCTACGCGTTCCGCAGCTACCTGCGCCTCGTGCTGCTCGCCCGGAAATCCGCCCGGATCGCGGGGATGAGCGACGGGGTCTATGCGGGCGTCGGCCTGACCCTGACCCTCGCCATCCTGTACGCGGGTGATGCGTCCGCCCTCGATCACGCCTTCCTGGCCCTCGCCTTCGCCCATGCCTGCGGCATCGTGGTCTCCTACGTCGCCCTGCGTCAGCCCCTCCGGATCACCCTGCGCCGGTCCCTGTGGCGGCGCTACGTCGGCCTCTGGCGGACGCTGCTGTGGTCGCTGACCGGGGTCACCAGCATGATCGTCCAAGGCCAGGGCCTGACCCTGGCCTTCGCCGCCATCGTCGGCCCGGCGGCCTACGCGCCGATCGCCGCCACCCTGGTGCTGTTCGCCCCCCTGCGCATCCCCACCAACGCCCTGGTCAACATGGTCCTGGCGGAGGTGACCGGGCTGCTCGCCACCGGGCAGGCCAGGCAGGCCGACCGGATCGTCGTCCGCTCGACGGCGGTGATCGCGCTCGGCTGCCTCGTCTACGGCGCGGCCATGTGGTTCGCCCTGCCGCTCATCGAGCAGGTTCTCTTCAAGGGGCGGTTCGGCCAGGAGCCGATGGCCTGGATCGGGCTCGGAATCTGGGCCGTGACGACGATCTCCCTGCTCTACGCGATTCCGCGCACCTACCTCGAAGCCTCGGCCGCGTTCCGCTCCATCGCCTGGGGCGCCATCGGCGCCGCCCTGCTCGGGTTCTCCATCATGATCCCGATGCTGCTGAGCCTGCCGTCGCACACGGCGCTGCTGGGTCTGATCGCCTCTGAACTCGCCAGCTGCCTGTGGTACGTCCTCAACTTCCGCCGCCTCGCACGCCGCGCCGACGGTGCCGTGCTGGCCGCCGCCGCCATCGTGTCGGAGGCGGAGGCGCCCCGCGAGGGCGATCCGGCGGCCCCCGCGCGGACGGGGCTTCGGAACGGGCGCGCGCCCGTGCGGACCTGAACGGGTAGCCAGCGCGACGAAATGGGGTATGCCGCACGACGAATCCGGATGAGGCGCGCGGCGATTTTCCCATGTGACGCGGGCGCCGGCCCCTGAAACAGAGTGAGTCCGTCGCGCCGCGCGGCGACCGGGGGATCGCGTCTCCCGGGCCGGCGGCGGATGAACAGAGAGCGGGCGCGGTGCCCGGGCAGGAGAGCACATTGAGCAGTCCGGTCCGAGACGTCCCGCCGCTCGCCGGCGCCGCGCTGATGAAGCGGGCCATGCGGCGCCTCGCCGGCGGCGTCGTGGTGGTGACGGCGGGCTCCGGCGAGGAGCGCGTCGGCCTGACGGCGACCTCGGCGGTCTCGCTCTCCGTCGAGCCGCCGACCATGCTGGTCTGCATCAACCGGGCGGTCTCGGCGTGGCCCGTCATCGCGCGCCGGCGGCACTTCTGCATCAACATCCTGGGGGCCGGGCACCAGGCGGTGGCCGAGCGCTTCGCCGGAATCGGCGGCCTCAAGGGCGCGGCCCGCTACGCCGATGCCGATTGGGTCGCCATGCCGTCGGGGGCCTCGGGCCTCGCCGGGGCACAGGCCATCCTCGACTGCACCCTCGACGAGGTGATCGAGCGCCACAGCCACGCGATCCTGCTCGGTGCCGTGGGCGAGGTGCGGATCGCGAACGAGGACGCGGACGCGCTGGTCTACCGGCTCGGCCGCTTCGGCAGCCTGCCGCTGGCCTGATCCAGCGGGGCGCCGCCCTCGAGAACCCCGCGGAAGCACGCCACCATGCCGGCGGCCGAGGCCGCCTCGGCGAAGACGTTGACGTAGCGCGCCCGCGCGGCCCGGGGAAAACCGGCCCAGGCCTCGGGCTCGCTCACCAGGAATGCGAGGCGTTCGGCGAGGGCGGCGGCGTCGCCCGGCGGAACGAGCCAGCCGGTGACCCCGTCCTCCACCACTTCCGGCAGGCCGCCGATGTCCGAGACCACGGGCGGAATGCCGGAGGCCATGGCCTCGATGGCGACCCGGCCCAGGGATTCCGGCAGCCGCGAGGGCACGGCGACGATGTCGGCCCAGGCGAAATGCTCCGCCGGGTCCGGCGTGAACGCCAGCCGCTCGACGGTCCGCGCGAGGCCGGCTTCCGCGATGCGCGCCGCGAGGGCGTGCTCCCGCGCCTCATCCTCGAAGGCGCTGCCGACGATCCGCACCGCGATCCGGTCGCGGGTTCCCCGGGGCAAGCGCGCGAGGGCCTCGACCATGACGTCCTGGCCCTTGATCCGGCTGATCCGGCCCAGCATCAGCACGCGCAAGGGGTGGTCGCCCCGATACGTCGCGGCCTTCGGCCGGCCGGGATCGGCGATGCCGTTGTAGACCACGGTCCCCGGGCGGCCGGGCGGGGGGGCGAAGGCGGCTTGCGTCGCCCGCGAATTGAAGATGACTCCGCAGCCGGCCCACCCGATCAGTCCGCGCAGCACGGTCCGCACCAGGCCCTGCGGGATCTCGTGGACGTGGACGAGGCAGCGTCGGCGGAAGAACCGGGCCGCCAGCAGATAGTCGGTGACCACGGAGGTGTTGACGTAGGTGAGGTCGCTGCGCGCCATCCGCCGCATCGCGCGGCCGACGGCCACCGGCAGGGTCAGGAGACCCAGGGTCGCGAGCCGTGGCAGGTCGCGGCGGCGCAAGATCCACAGGGGCTCGACGTGGATGCGGCTCGCCACGGGCTCCAGGGCGGCGACGATCGGGCCGCGACGCGGCAGGACCACGTCGATGACGGCGTCCGGCCACGTCGCCCGCATCACCCGGACCGTCTCGATGAAGCTGCGGTCGGACCCGTAGAGTTCGAACCCCTGGTGAACGCACGTGATACGCATGGGGGAGCTCTTCCCGGGATGCCGAGGATCGTTTCCGACACGGATCGTTTCCGACATCGGGCGTCGCCGGAGAGATCAGGACAGACCTCGTTGGATCGGTCTCTATGGATCCTTTGTTAAAGAATGGCACAGCATGGTGCCGTGAGGGCATGCCCGCGCACAGACGGCGGTCGATCGTGAAACCCCGGCACGATCCTGCAAATCCGGCAAAGGTGACATTCCATGACCACCCCGCCCGCTCCCGCGCTCCTGATACTCGGAACGCGCGGACTCCCGGCCGATCACGGTGGCTTCGAGACGTTTGCCGAGCGCCTGGCCCTGTTCCTCGTCGCGCGCGGCTGGTCCGTCGGCGTCTACTGCCAGGACGAGGTCGAGACGGTGACCGAGCGGTTCCGCAGCGAGACGTGGCGCGGCATCGAGCTCATCCACGTGCAGGTCGCCACCTGCGGCCCCAAGGCGACCCTCGACTTCGACTACCGATGCGTCCGCCATGCGGCCGAGCGCGACGCGGTCAGCCTGGTGCTGGGCTACAACGGCGCCGTGTTCCTGCCGCTCCTGCGCCTCGCCGGGCGCCGCATCATCACCAACATGGACGGCATCGAGTGGCGCCGGCCGAAATGGTCCCTGCCCGTGCGGGCCTGGTTCTGGGTCAACGAGTGGATCGCCGCCTGGTCGTCGCACCACCTCGTCGCCGACCATCCGGCCATCGCCGACCATGTCGCCACCCGCCGGTCGCGCAGTGCGATCAGCACCATCCCGTATGGGGGCGACCCCGTGACCGACGCTCCGCGCGCGCCGCTGGCCGCCTTCGGGGTCGAGCCCGGACGCTTCCTCGTCTCGATCTGCCGGATCGAACCCGACAACAACATCCTCACCATCGTCGAGGCGTTCTCGCGCAAGCGTCGGGACGCCAAGCTCGTGGTGGTCGGGGAGCTGCGCGACGACAATCCCTATCACCGGCGGATCCGGGCCGCGGCGAGCGCCGACGTGGTGTTCCCGGGGGCGATCTACGAGGCCGGGATCGTCGGTGCCCTGCGCTTCCACGCCCGGGCCTACCTGCACGGGCACACGGTGGGGGGCACCAACCCGTCCCTGGTCGAGGCCCTCTGGGCCGGCAGCGCCATCATCGCCCACGACAATCCGTTCAACCGCGTCACCGCCGGCGCGGACCAGAGCTACTTTCGCGATGCCGACGGGTGCGAGGCCGAGATCACCCGTCTCCTTGATGACGACGCGGCCCTGGACCGGGCACGGGCGGGGGCGCGCCGCCAGGCCCTGAACTTCACGTGGACGGACATTCTCGAAGCCTACGAGACCATGATCCGCCAGGTCGGCGCGCCGCATGTGCCCGTCCGCTCCGCCGAGGTCGCCGCCGCACGCCTCGGCTCCGGTGCGTCGCGGACCTCCGTCTAGGTCCGCGGGAGAATCGGGGCCGATGACCGGGCGCGTGCCGCCCACCCGGCGCGGCGTGATCGCCGCCGGACTCGCGGCTGGCGGCCTCGCCGGACACCCCATGCCGGCGGCCCTGGGGCGGGAGCCCGTGCGAGCCAGACCGGTCTCGCCCGGGCCTGCTGCGCCGAGGGAGACCCCGTCGGCGAAGCCCGTCGTCCTGCGTCGCGGAATCAACCTCTGGCCGTGGTTCTCCCTCACCCGTGAGTACCCGGCCCCGCGCACGGACTACGCCTGGCCGGCCTTCGATCCGGACCGCCCGGTCCCGACCCGGGCGGACCTCGCCGGCCTCGCGCATGCGGGCTTCGACTTCGTGCGCCTGCCCATCGATCCTGGACCGTTCCTGTTCTTCACGGGCCGGACCCGCGCCGTGTTGTTCGGCATGCTCGACGCCGCCGTCGCGATGGCCCTGGCGGAGGGACTCACCGTGGTCCTCAACCTCCACGCCAACGCGGCGACGCATCACTACACGCCGGAGGCCCTGTACGGCGGCCCCGACGCGCCCCTGCTCGACGCCTACCGCGACCTCGTGGCGGAACTCGCCCGCGCCCTCGCGCGCCACCCGCAGGGCCGGGTCGCCCTGGAGCCCGTGAACGAGCCGCCCCAGGCCTGCGGCGCGGAGGCGTGGGGGCGCATCCAGGCCGGCCTCCTCGGCGCTGCGCGGGCCGCCGCGCCCGCCCTGACCCTCGTCGCCACCGGCGCCTGCGGGAGCCTGGTCGACGGGCTCACCGCCCTCGATCCGGCCGCCCTGACGGCGTTCCGGCCCCTGCTCTACACCTTCCACTTCTACGAGCCCTACCTGTTCAGCCACCAGGGCGCGCCCTGGATGGACGAGCCGGTCTACCGCGCCCTCAACGCCGTGCCGTGGCCGGCCTCCGCCGGCCGCCTCGACGCGACCCTCGCGGCCGTTCGCCGCCGCATGGCGGGCGATGCCGCGCTCCCGGCCGCCCGCAAGGCAACGGCCTACGCCGAGACCGAACTCAAGCTCGCGGAGTACTTCGCCGCCCGGCCCGATCGCGGCTTCCTCGACCGGGGGCTCGCCCCGGTGCGGGCCTGGGCCCTGCGCCACGGCATCCCGACGGGCGAAATCCTCCTGGGCGAGTTCGGGGCCCTGCGCAGCGATCACCGCTACGTCGCCTCGGGGGCGGCCGACCGGGCGCGCTACGTCGGCGACGTGCGCCGGAGCGCAGAGGCGGCGGGCTTCCCCTGGGCGTTCTGGAACCTGTTCGACGGCATGGGCCTCGTGCAGGGCGAGACGCGGAGCCTCGATCCGGCGCTCCTCGGCGCCCTCGGCCTCCCCGCTCCACCCGGGGGGGCTCCATCCGGGGCATCGCCATCCGGGACATCGCCATCCGGGACCTCTTCGCCCTGACGCGAGCCTATCCGGCGCGGCGCGAAGCCGGCGTCGGCCGGTACAGGGCGACGAGGAGGATGGCGAACTTCGCCATCAGGGTGGTCTTGCCCCCGAGGCTCTCGTAGGTGTTCACGAGGAACACGAAGGCGATCATCGGCATGGCGATGCCGGGGCGGCACCGGCGCGCGAGCTCGACCAGGAACAGCGCGACGGCCACGGTGAGCAGGGCGGTCATGATCGCGCCCTGGTAGAGGACGATCCGCACGATGGGGTTCTCGAGCCCCAGGGCGAGGCCGTTGATGCGGCGCAGGCTGTCGATGATGGTCGGGTCCGGGCCGACCACGAGTTCGCGCCAGGACAGACGGTTGAACAGCTCGACGACGAGGACGCGGGCGTTGGCGCTGCCGCCGTCGTCGACGAAGCGCCCGATGAGGGCGTCGAAGAAGCCGAGGCCGACGAGGCCGGCCAGGGCCAGGGCGAACAGCGGCATGGCGAAGGCGGCCCCCGCGACGGCGAGCAGCGGGATGCGCCCGCGCGTCACGGCCCGGATCAGTCCGCGGCCGGCCAGGACGCCGCCGAGGGCCAGGGTGACGACGATGGCCGAGCGTCCCCCGAAGGTGACGAGGGCGACGGTCTGCAACCCGAGCATGGCGAGGCGCCGCACGGCATCGAGCGACCCGCCGCCCGCCGCCAGGGCGATCACGTAGCAGGCCGTGAGCGTCGCGCTGGTCAGGGGGTGGCCCTGCAGGGCCACCGAGCGGCTGTCGTTCTCGAGAAGCAGGCCGTCGAGGCGGAACGGGAAGAACGGCCCGCCGCCGACGAATTCGACGAGGCCGAGGCTCGCATTCGCGGCCATCAGCACGTGCACCAGGGTCTCCAGCCGGGCGAGGCTGCGCCCGTCGCAGCCGCCGAGGAGAATCAACGTCAGGCTCGGCAGCAGGAACGTGTCGATGGCGCCGGCGATGCCCGCGCCGCCGCGCAGGCTGATCTGGAGGGCGAGGGCGGTGCCCATGAGGCCGAGGAACGCGCTCGCCGGCCTGTGCTCCAGGATCGTGACCGCGTTGGCCACGGGATTGCCGGCACGCAGGAGCGTCCACGCGAGGAGCAGGACGGCGGCGTAGGTGGCCGGATGGATCTTCTGGACTGGCGAGCCGGTGAGGCCGTCGTAATTGATGCCGGCGATGGTCCAGAGCATTCCGCCCGAGAGGCAGAAGACCAGAACCGTCAGGACCGCGACGGCAGGGTCCGGAAGGGCCCGGAGGCGCGTGCGGCCGCCGGGGCTCCAGCCGGGGCTCCCGCCCCGCCCGGCGACCTCGCCGCGTAACCCTTCGCGGCTCGACATTCAGGCCCGGTCGTCGATGAGCAGGGCACCGAAGGCCGGTCGCCCCATGGCCGCGGCGACCCGGTCAAGGTCGACGAGGTCCGCCTGTAGGGTGCGTCCGGCCCGGGCCACGACCACGAGCCGGTCCGCCGCCCCGACCACGGCGCCGAGGCGCGTGTTGGAGGAGAGGATGCCGCAATCGATCAGCACGAGATCGAAGCGCTCGCCGACCTCGTTGAGGAATGCCTCGACCTTGGCGCGGTCGAAGGTTCCCCGCGTCGCCCTGTTGCCGTTGCCGATCCCGAGCCAGCACGCGCCGGTGGCCGCATCCGTGGAGACCACGGTGTAGAGGCCCTTCTCGCCCCTCAGCACGTCGAGGAGCCCGCTCCTGCCGCGGCTTCGGCCGCCGAGATCGGCCTCGATGGTGAGGACCCGGTCTCCCTGTGCCGCCGCCGTGGCCGACAGGACTTCGATCACGGCCTTCTGCGCCGCGCCGTCTCCCGCACCGGCCGCCACGGCGACGATGAGGGCGCGCTCCATGCCGTTCTGCCCGATGCTCCTCGGAGTCATGCCTTTCGGATTCACGCTCGTCTGAACCCTACCGTGGCTGCGCAGGGTGTCGAGGGCGACGGTGGCCTCCTTCTGACAGGCAGCGGAGTCGGACGCGGGCGCGGGCGGGAACGTCGCCAGCACGGGCGCCTTCAGGAGCCGCTCGAACTGCCGGGCGGAGAGCAGCGTCGGCCGGCGGTACTCGCTCACCATCGCGACGCCGACCCCGACGCCGAGGCCGCCGACGAAACCGGCCGCCAGGAGGAAGCCGCGCAGGGGCCAGCTGCGTTCCTCCGGCGGCAGGCCCCAGGAGATCACGCGCGTGTTGGCGGTATCGATGGTGGCCTGCTCGGCGATCTCCCGGGAGCGCACGAGATAGGTGTCGTAGACCGACCGGCTCGCCTGGACCGTGCGCTCGAGTTCGCGCAGCTGCACCGCGGCCTTGCTGGTCTGGACCGATTCGCCGCGCAGGGTCTCGAGGTTGTCCGTGAGCAGGCGCTCGGCGGCCCGGGCGCGCTGGACGTCGATCTCGGCCGCCTTGGTGATCCGGGCGAGCTCGGCATCGATGAGACGCTTGACGTCCCCCATCTGGGTGCGGATGGCGGCCATGTAGGGATGGCGCTGGCCGAGCTGCGTGCGCAGGTCGCCCTCCTTGGCGGCGAGCTCGGCGTATTGCGCGCGCAGGCGCTCGACGGTGGGCGACCGGATCGCCTCCGGCAAGGTGCTGGTGTCGAAGGCCGCGCCCCGCGCCGTGGCGATGTTCTGCAGCTTGCTCTTCGCCTCGGCCGTGCGGTCGCGGGCGGCGACGAGGCGGGCGTTGCTGTCGGTCAGCTGCTGCTCGCTGACGAGGCGGCCGCTCGACGAGATCAGCCCGTTCGCCGCCTTGAACGCTTCGAGGCGCCGTTCGGCCGCGCCGACGTCGGCGCGCAGGCCCTCGAGACGGTCGCGCAGCTCGCCGGCGGCCCGCTTGGCCCCGTTGGAGCGGGCCTCGGCCTGGTCGGCGAGGTACGCGCGCGCGATGGCGTTGGCGATGTCGGCGGCCTTGTCGGGGGTCGACGCCGTCACGACGATGTCGACCACGAACACCTTGTCGGCCCGCTTCACCGCGAGCTTGCGCCGAAGCTTCTGCAGGGCGAGGGTCTTGTGGTTGCGCAGGGTCGGTTCGGAGGGGCCGAGGAGCGTATCCTTCAGGCTCTGCACGGTCCGCTGCACCAGGCCCGCCGCCGGCGCGCCGAATTCGGGATCGTCCTCCAGGCCCACCTCCGCGATGGCGCGCAGGAGCACCGCGTCGGACTCGATGACCCTGACCTGGCTCTCCACGATGGTGACGCCGCCATCCGCCGCGGCGGCGCTCTCGTTGAGGTCGTGGTTGACCACCTGCCGGTTGCGCGGATCGATGAGGAGCTGCGAATTCGCGGAGTACAGCGGCGTCGCGAGGAGGCCGTACACCAGGGCGGCGACGGTGAAGGCCGCCGTCGTCGCGAGCACGATCCAGCGGCGGCGCACCACGATGCGCCAGAGGTCGCCGATGTCGGCCGCGGTGTCCTTGCCCACGGTCTCGGGCCGGTCGGCGACGTAGGGCATCAGCACGGCCGCGCGGCCCGCGTCGCGCTCGGCCGGTCGGACGCTTGGCCACTGATGGTTCACAGGCGGAACTCCATGCATGCGTCCGCGACCCGGCCCATACTCCGCGCGAAGGAGGTCAAACGTCGGTGAAGGCCCGACCCGGAGCGGGCCCGGCTCCCGCCCGTGCCCAGAGTTAATCGATCGATGCTTAATTGATCGTCACGTCCCGCGCCCGTTTCGTCGGCGGGGCGTGAAGAATTGGGGAAGACTTCAGCCGGAAAGGGAAAGTTTACTTCGTCTCCGCAGGCTCGTCACGGGCCGCCGGCGATCCGGCCCTCGGCCCATCCCGCCGAGGATCGCCCGTACCCCGCCCGTCGATGCGCCCGGTCGCGCGGTGGACCGGGATGCCCCGGCAGCGGAAGTGACGACGATGCGAAACCTGGTGTGCCTTCGAGATCCATCGGGCCTTCGAAATTCGTCGGGCCTTCGAGACCCGATCCGCCTGCGGGATCCGTCGTGCTCGTAAGGCTCTGCCTCGACGGGCGCGGCCCCCGCGGGTGGCACGCCGCCCTGGTCGCGCGCCTCGGTGCCCGGCCGGGCTGCCGCGTCGTGGTCGATGCCCGCTCGCGCGTGGCCGCGTGGCCCGCCAACGCCGACCGGCTGTTCCGGATCGAGACCCTGTTTCACGGCCTGCCGCCGGGCGGTCCCGCCGCCCGCCTAAACGAGGCCGAGGCGGCGGCTCTGCCGTGGCTGGCCTCGGCCGACCGTGCGGCCGTGCGGCCCGACTGCGTCATCGATCTAGGCGGCGATTGCGATGCGCCCGACGGCGTCCCGGTCTGGCGCCTCCTCTACGACGGACAACCCGGCGAGGCGGCGCTTCTGGCGAGCCTGCTCGCCGGCCGCGTGCCGGTCGCGAGCCTCGTCGCGGATGGCCGCGTCCTCTGCGAGGCGCGCCTCGGCACGGAAGTGCGGGGCGTCGTCCGCACCACCTTCGAGGACGGGCTCGCCCGGACGGTGACGATGATCGCCGCCGCCTTCGTGGGGGGCGCGGCGCCGATCCCCGCCGGTTCGCCGCCGCCCGCGTCCGGGGCGGGTCTCGGCGCCCGCGACCTCGCCCGGCGCGCGGCCCGCATCGCCGTGGGCAGCGCGGTGCGGCGCCTCTATCACCTCGGCTACCGCGCCCCGCATTGGCGCATCGGCTGGCGACGCCTCGACGGACCGGACCTCGTCGCCCTGGGCCGCCACCCGGATTCGGGCTGGCACGAACTCCCCGACGACGGACGACGCTTCTATGCCGATCCCTTCCCCATCGTGCACGCGGGCCGGTGCTGGCTGTTCGTGGAGGAGTACGATCACGCCTCGGCCAAGGGCGTGATCTCCGCGGTGGCCTTCGACGAGACCGGGCCCGTCGGCACGCCCGTCCGGGTGCTGGAGACCGCCCACCACCTGTCGTATCCGTTCGTCTTCGCGCGCGACGGCGCCGTCTGGATGGTGCCCGAGTGCTGCGCCGCCGGCACCATCGACCTCTACCGCGCGACGGACTTCCCCGGCGGCTGGGTCAAGGAGGCGACCCTCGTCGCCGACGTCGCGGCGAGCGACCCGACCCTGTTCGAGCACGATGGCCGCTGGTGGCTGTTCGCCACCGTGCGCGAGGCGCCGGCGGCGGCCCCCCTCGGGCACGGCTCGTTCTCCGACGCGCTCTACCTCTGGAGCGCGCCGGATTTCCGCGGACCATGGGCGCCGCACCGGGCGAACCCGGTCCTCGTCGACACCGCCGCCGCGCGGCCCGCCGGCCGCGTCGTGGTGCATGACGGGCAGGCGGTGCGCCCGGTCCAGGATTGCAGCCGCGGTTACGGCTGGGCCCTCGGACTCATGCGGATCGACCGCCTCGACGAGGACGGCTTCGCCCAGAGCTTCCTGTCGCGGATCGAGGCGGGCCCCCTCTGGCCGGGCTCGCGGCTGCACTCGCTCAACGCCGCCGGCGGCTTCGAATTCATCGACGGCTCCGCCCGGGCCCCGCGCGTCTCGCCCCGCCGGATGGTGAAGCGCGTCCGTCGCCGGAGCGCGTGAGGCTCAGGCGGTGCTGCCGGCATCCACGGTGAGAACTGTGCCGGTGACGTTGCGGGCCTTGTCCGACATCAGGTAGGCGACGGCGTTGGCCACATCCTCCGGGTCGGCGAGGCGGCGCAGGGCGGCGCGGTTGGCCACCCGCCCGCGCTCGGCCGCGTCCATCCCCTCGGTCAGCGCCGTCTCGACGAAGCCCGGTGCCACGGCGTTCACCGTGACCCCGAGCCGGCCGACTTCCCGTGCGAGTGAGCGGGTGAAGCCGATGGAGGCGGCCTTGGTGGCGGCGTAGACCGAGAGCGCGTTGTAGCCCGTGAAGGCGATGATCGAGCTCACGTTCACGATGCGCCCGGCGCCCGCCGCCATCATCCCCCGCACCACGTATTTGGTGAGCAGCATCGGCGCCACGGTGTTGATGTGCACGAGGTCGTGGATCTCGCGGTCGGGCATGGTGGCGAGCAGTCCCGGCGTGCCGATGGCCGCGTTGTTGACGAGCCCGTAGATCGGGCCGTGCGCGGCGCGGATGCCCCGCACCAGGGGCTGCAGCGCCTCGGTCTGCCCGAGATCGCAGGCCGAGAAATGCATCGCCCCGTCCGGGGCCGCCCGCGCCGCGGCCTCGAACGCCTCCGAGGGGCGGCGCGCGACGGCCACCACCCGGAAGCCCTCCGCCGCCAGGCCGGTGGCGATGGAAAGCCCGATGCCCCGGCTCCCGCCCGTGACGATGACGGTGCGCCGCTGGGTCGGGGTCGGTTCGGTCGGATTCGGCCCCGTCACGAGACGCCCCGCAGGAGCTTGCCGCCGGCCGAGATCGGCAGGGCGGGCACGAACTTCACGCTGACCGGGACCTTGTGCTTGGCCAGATGCGGCCGGCAATGGGCGATGATCGCCTGTTTGAGGCCGGCCGGATCGTCCGGTGCGCCGCCATCCTCCCGCAGGACGATCTCGGCCTCGACCACGGCGCCGAGGATCGGGTTCGGCCGCGGCCGGACCCGGGACATGGACACGCGGGGGTGGCTGTTGAGGATGGACTCGACCTCCTCGGGCTGAACCTTGGCGCCGCCGACGTTGATGATGCCGCTGCGCCGGCCGAGGAAGTGGTAGCGCGCGCCGCGCAATTCCACGAGATCGCCGCTGTCGACGAACCCGTCCGCGTCGGTCAGCGCGGCGGCGTCGGCGCCGAGATAGCGCCGGCCCGTGCGCTGCGAGCGGATCTGGAGGGTCCCCTCGCGCACCACGATCTCGATGCCCGTGCGCGCGCCGACGAACCCGGCGGGAAACCCCTCGCGGCCGTCCTCGACGGTGAAGCCGACGCCGCCCTCCGTCGAGGCGTAGGCGTGGGCGATGCGCGCCTCGGGAAAGGCGGCGCGCATCTGGTCGAGGATCGCCTGGTCGGCGATCTCGCCGGAGAGGCGGGCGTAGCGCGGCGCGAGGCGGTCGAGGGCCGTGCTCATGAGGGCGAGGCGCCAGTGCGAGGGCGTGCCGAGGATGTGGGTGACCCCGGCCTCGGCCACTCGCACGAGGTAGTCGCGGACCGGCTCGTCCGCCTCCGACAGGACGAGGGGCGTCGGCCCGAGGATCGCCCGCAGGAACACCTGGAGGCCGCCGTAGCGGCGGATGTCGTAGAACGTGCTCCAGACCGTGCCGGGCTCGGGCGTCGCCGCGACGTTGATCCCGCCCGCGAGGCCCTCGAGGGTGTGGACCACGAGTTTCGGCGCACCGGTGGTGCCCGAGGTGGCGAGCACCCATTCGGTCGGGCGGGGGGCCGGGAGCGGAGCGGCCAGGGCCGCCTCCGTGGCCTCCACGCAGGGCAGCCCGTTCAGCGCCACCCGGAACGGACAGGCCGCGTCCGTGACGCAGAGGTCGATCTCGGCGGTGGCGAGGATCTGTGCCGCTTCCTCTCCCGTGAGGCCCGGAGGGGCCAGCACCATCCGGCCCACCAGCCCGTCGAGGGCGAGCATCGCCAGGGCGGCGTTCATCTGGCCGCCCGTGGCGATGAGGACCGCGCGCCCGGCGAGGCGCTCCGTGAGGTCGGTCCGGGTCTGGGACGCGATCAGGGCGGGAAGCGCCCGGCGCGCGGTTCGGTCCGAGAGGAACAAGCCGTCGAGGCTGCCCGCGCGCGTCAGGCGGTCACGCAGGGTCATCGGCTCAGGCCGCGGCCGCGACGGCGGCGCGCTCGTAGAGTGCCACGAGGTCGCCCAGCGTCACCGGTAGGTCGGCGACCTCCAGGGTGCTGAACGGGTCGACGCCGACGAGATCCTCCATGCGGGCGACCAGCAGGGCGAAGCACAGGGAATCGAACGGCGTGTCGAGGAGCACGAGGTCGTCGGTCAGCGGCGGCATCGCCTTGTCGTGATCGCGGGTGATGGCTTCGATCTCGGAAACGAGGGTGGAACGAACGTTCATGATGCTCTCCGGTGCGGGGATTGGGGGATGGTTCGGGCCGGATCGCCGCGCAGATGAGCGCCGAATGCGGCACCGATCTCCGCGAGGATCGGGCGCGCCGTGGGGATGAGGCGGCCGAGACCGTAGAAGTAGTGGATCATGCCCGCGTGGCAGGTGTGGACCACGGGGATGCGGGCCTCCGCGAGACGGGCCGCGTAGGCGGCGCCGTCGTCGCGCATGATGTCGTGGGACGCCGTGTGGATGTGGGCCGGGGGCAGGCCCGTCAGGTCCGGCTCGCGCCCGGGCGAGACGCGGGGATCCGCCACGACGTCCGCGACGCCGCAGGCGGCGATGTCGTGGCGCACGGTCTCGGCGTCGAGGAAGTGGCCGGTGGCGAAGGCGCGGTGGGACTCCGTCGCGCAGGTGAGATCGAGGACCGGGCAGATCAGGAGCTGACCGGCGATGGCCGCGCGGCCGCGCAACATCTGGGTCGTCCGCGCGGCGAGACCCGCGCCGGCCGAATCCCCGCCGATCCCGAGGCGGCTCGCGTCGAGGCCGAAGGCTTCCGCCGCCTGCGCCACGTGGGCGAACGCCGCCACCGCATCCTCGATGGCGGCGGGGTAGGGGTGCTCCGGGGCGAGACGATAGGCGACGGCGACGACGCGGCAATCGGCCGAGTCCGCGAGGATCCGACAGATGGCGTCGTGGGTGTCGAGGTCCCCCGACACCAGGCCGCCGCCGTGGAAGAACACGAGCCCCGGCCCCGTCTCCCCGGCGTCGCGGGGCGCGTAGGCCCGCGCGGCGCACGGCCCCGACGGGAGATCGAGCACGAGATCCCGCGCCGCGACGGCGACGGGCGTCGCGCCCGCGAGCTGGGCCAGCACCTGCTGGCCCTTGCGTCGTTCGGCGACGCCGCGCGCGCCGGTGCCGCCGAGCGCCATCATGTCGAGGAACCGCTGCACGGCGGGGTCGAGGCCCATCACGCTCGCCTTCGATCGGGTTCGGTTCAGAGCGACAGGGCCGCCCGCACGGAGACCGGCCAATCGGCGATGGCCGCGCCGTGAGTCGCGAACATCGCCACGGCGAGGCGGTCCATGCCGAAGGCGACGCAGCCCGTATGGGCCGGCTCGCCGTCGGCGTGGCGCAGATCCCAGGTCGTGCCGAAATGCTCGCGGTGATAGTTGAAGCTCATGCAGGCGGTGCCGGCGGCCTCGCCGCGCAGCGGGATCAGCAGCTCGAACTTCAGGGCGGCCTCGAGCTGGCTGAACGCCTTGATCTGGCCGAGCCGCCCGAAGAACGGGTCGCTCGCCTGCTCGATCACGTAGGGCAGGCCGAGTTCGTCGGCGATCGCCGTGGCGCGGCCGATCCAGCGCTCGCGGAATTCAGCGACCTGATCGGGCGTGCCGATGACGACGTATTCGCGCATCCGGAACGACTGGAGCCGGTCGAGGTGCGGGGAGGGCTCGCGGCGGAAGCAGTCGCAGGCGACGTCGAAGCGATAGCCCGCCGCCGGCACGGCGCCGCGCGCGGCCGCGATGGGATAGACCGGGTAGCAGGCCGCCGGGGTGAGCACGAGGTCGGCGGTCTCCAGGCCGCTGGTCCAGTCGCCGCCCTTCGCCTGGAGATCGGCCTTGGCGAGGATCTCCTGTTCGGTGCCCTCCAGGCACGAGACGCAGCCGAGCAGGTTCGGGAAGCTCTTGAGGTAGCCGTGCCGCTCCAAATGCGCCCGGCTCATCACCGGCGGGAACCGGAACACCTCGGTGTCCGCCTCGCGCTTGGACGAAATCAGCGCGGTCAGGGCCTCCACCACCGATTCGTAGGCGCCGGTCCGGGCGTAGACGCCCTGCGCGTCCATGGGCCGGAACATCGTGTCGAACAGGGCGTCGAGGGGATCCGTGGCCGGGGGCGAGGCCGGGGCGCGGCCGACATTCATGTTCATGGGACTCGACTTTCGCGAAAGGCGGATTCGGCGGGAGGGCGACGGGTCTCGACGATCAGTCGCGCAGGGAGGCGGCGACGGGCGCCATCAGGGTGGCGGTGGCGAGGTTGGCGACGATGCGGTCGTTGTGGATCATGATCGGCGCGGACAGCACGTCGCGCAGGTGCCGGCCGATGGCGAAGTCGCCGTCCTCCCGGTAGCCGGCGAGGCCGTTGGCCCGCATGGCGCTCATCACCGTCGAGACGGCGAGTTCCGAGACCTCGACCTTGAGCATCGTGATGGCGGTCTGGAAATCCAGGGCCGAGAAGGCGGCGGGTTCGCCGGTGGCGGCCTCGAACCGGTCGAGGCTCTGGCCGATGAGCGCGCGGGCCTGCTTCAGGCCGGACACGGCGCGGGTGTAGTGCAGGGCGCCGGGCGGGGCGACGCCGCCGGCCCCCCGCATGGCCGTGCGGGTGAAGGCCTGGGCCTTGTCGACGGCCCCGGCCGCGATGCCCGTCCAGGCGCTCGACCACAGGATGTGGGAGACCGGCGTCATGGTCTGGCTGTGGACGTCGGCGTAGCGGGCGGCGAGCACCTGCTCGGCCCGGCCGCGGGCGAGGAGGCGGAACCCGCTGCTGCAGGTGCCGCGCATGCCGAGCGTCTGCCAGCCGCCGAGGCGTTCCAGGGTGTAATCGGCCTTCAGGAAGACGCACAGCACCTGGTCCGACGCGGCGGCCTCGTCCGTCCGGCGCGCGACGGTGACGATGCCGTCGGCCTGCGCTCCGTAGGAGATCACCGTAGCGGCGCGGTCGAGGACGATGTCCTCGCCGTCCCGCGCCACCGCGGCCGCCGAGACACGGACGTTGCCGCCGTTGTTTCCCTCGGTGGTGGAGGACGCCATGAGCAGCTGCTCGCTGGCGATGCGGCGCATCACCGCCTCGACCCAGGCCGCGCCGCGGCCGTGGCGGACGAGGCAGGCCACCTTGGTCTGGTGCATGGCGAAGATCATCGCCGTGGAGGCGCAGGCGCGTCCGAGGGTGTAGCAGATGTCGGCGAGCGCCTGCATCGAGGCGCCCTCGCCACCGAGATCGATGGGGATCGCCGCACCGAGCAGGCGGTGCGTCCGCATGGCGTCCCGGGCTTCGTCCGGAAAGCGGCCCTCGCGGTCCACCGCCTCCGCGTGGGCGGCGGCCACGGCCGCCACGGCGGCGGCCCGGGCCTGCAGATCGGCGGCCTCGCCCACGGCCCCGGCGGACATCGCTCCTTGCTGGATCGTCATGGTCATCCTCGAAAGCATTCCGCTTCCGAGCCTTCCGCCCGAAAGCATTCCGGTTCAGTCACGGCACGTGCCACGGAACCCGAGGGCCCAACGTGCTGTCCGGCACGGGATGCAGCAATATAGGGAAGACATTAAGGCGCGCTTATTTGTGGAAGCGGAATCGGAACCCTGAGGATATGATTAAAATTAACGCCAATAACGCTCGGATCCGACCGAACGTTGACCGGCGCTGGGCGGCGATCCAAAGATGCTGGACGACCGTCGCGGTTGCGTGGCCCCTGTGCGCGGACCCGGCTTCAATATGGACGCATCGTCATGAGCCCTGCTTTGGATACCATTAACTATACAGACCGGACCATGTACCTCGCCAAGGGTATCCTGGCGCAGCAGTCGCAGGCGCGGGATTTCCAGCCCGAAGACGCCCTCGTCGACGTGGGGCTCTCGTCCCTCGACCTCGTCAACCTGATGATCGCCGTCGAGGCGGAGTTCGACATCATGATCCCGCCGGCGCAGCTGAACCCGAAGAATTTCTACTCCGTCGGGTCCATCGCCCGCATGATCGAGACGGTCAGCGCCCGCGCCTGATCCCGGCGCTTCCCGGGGCCGGTCCTTCCGTCATTGCGCGAGGTCGCCGACGCTGAGGATCGCGCTCATCACCGAGATGATCAGGCCGCCGATGAGGCCGCCGATGGTGACGGTGACGAGAGGCGTCAGCAGGGCCAGCAATCGGTCGATCTGCTCGCGGGTCCGGGTCTCGTGCATCTCGGCGGCGTGGAGCAGCACGGTGCCGAGGCGGTTCACCTGCTCGCCGCTGGCGATGAGGTTGAGGGTGGAGGCGGCGTAGGGGCGCAAGCCCGCGAGGCCGGAGGCGAGGCTGCCGCCCTCGCTCAGGCGGCGCGAGGCCTGGGCCAGGGCCTCGCGAAACAGGCCGTTGCGCGCCAGCGGCCGGGTGGCCGCCACCGCGTCGGGAATCTGCACCTCCGCTTCGAGGAGCGTCCCGAGCACCCGGCAGATGCGGCCGAGTTCGGCGCCGACCACGATCTCCCGCACGATGGGCAGGCGCAGGGCCGTCCGCGAGCGGAAGGCCGCGAAGGCGGGATTCGCCCAGAACTTCGCCAGCAGCGCCCCCGTCACGAACACGCCGCCGAGGAGGACGGGCCACCACGCGGCCAGGGCGTCGCCGAGGGCGGACGCGGCGCGGATCGCCAGGGGCGCGGGCTTGCCGGTGCCGTCGAACAGGGGGGCCAGGGCCGGCACCAGAACGCCGATCACCATGGCCAGCGTGCCGATCGCCATGAGAATGAGGATCGCCGGGTAGACCATCGACGAGGTGAGGTGGCGGCGCACGGCGTCGCGCCGCTCCAGGGACGCCGTGAGGCTGGAGAGGACGCCCACCAGGGTGCCGGTCGCCTCGCCGGCCCGCACGGCGTCGATCATGTCGGGCGGGAAGGCCTGCGGGTGCGCGCTCATCGCCCGCGACAGCGCGGCGCCGGCCATCACCCGCTCGAGGAGATCGGACAGGACGGGGCGGAGCGCCCCGCTCGCCTGCCGCTCCACGAGGCGCAGGGCCCGGTCGACGGTGAGGCCGGCACCCAGCAGGGTCCCGAATTCCTTGAGGAAGCCGATGCGGCCGGCATCGTTGATGCGGTCGCGCCCGAACAGGTCGCGGCGCCAGAACGGAACGCCTCCGGCGGCGGCCGGCGCGATCTCGAACACCTGCAGGCCGTCGTTGCGCAGGGCGGACACCGCGCGCTCGCGGCCCTCCGCCTCGATCCGGCCCGTGCGCAGGCGCCCGTCGGGGGCGTAGGCCTTGTAGGCGAAGGCCGGCATCAGACCAGCCCCTCGAACACGCGGCCGATCTCGTCGAGGGTGGTCTCGCCGGACATCACGCGGGCGCGGGCGGTCTCCGCCAGGGTGGCCATGCCGGAGGCGCGGGCCTGCGCCACGAGGCGCTGCTCGTCGGCGCCCTCCGCGATGAGGGTGCGCAGGGGGTTGTCGAGGGTCATGATCTCGGAGACCACCATGCGGCCGCGATAGCCGGTGCCGTTGCAGGCCGCGCAGCCCCGGGCCCGCTTCAGGGTCGGGGGCGCGGCGGTGTCGAGGCCGAGCCGCAGGCAGGCCTCGGGCGAGGCCGGCTCGTCCGCCGCGCAATCGGCGCAGACCCGGCGCACGAGGCGCTGGGCGATGACGCCGTTCAGGGTCGCGGCGATGAGGAAGCGCTCGACGCCCATGTCCACGAGGCGCGTGACCGTGGCGGGGGCCGAGTTGGTGTGGAGGGTCGAGATCACGAGGTGGCCGGTGAGCGCGGCCTGCACGGCGATGCGGGCGGTCTCGCCGTCACGGATCTCGCCGACCATGACCACGTCGGGGTCCTGGCGCAGGATCGAGCGCAGGGCCGCCGCGAAGTCGAGGCCGATGCCCGGATGGGCCTGGACCTGGTTGATCCCGGCCATCCGGTACTCCACCGGGTCCTCCACGGTGACGACCTTGAGGTGCGCGCCGCTGATGGCGCGCAGGGCCGCGTAGAGGGTCGTGGTCTTGCCGCTGCCGGTGGGGCCGGTGACGAGGACGAGGCCGTTCGGCCGCGCCGTCATGGCGCCGATCTCGGCGATGGCGGCGGCGTCGAAGCCGAGGCCGGAGAAATCGTCGACCCGGCGCGAGCCGTCGAGGACGCGCATCACCACGCTCTCCCCGTGCGCGGTGGGCAGGGTCGAGACGCGGATGTCGATGTCGTGGCCGCGATCGGGCACCTGCATGCGCCCGTCCTGGGGCAGGCGCCGCTCGGCGATGTTGAGGCCGGCCAGGATCTTCACCCGCGTGGTGAGGGCGAGCTGGACGGATTTCGGCAGGCGCTCGGATTCGACGAGCACCCCGTCGACCCGGTAGCGCACCCGCACGTCCGTCTCCTCGGCCTCCACGTGGATGTCGGAGGCGCCGCGCGCGAACGCGTCGCGCACGAGGCGGGCGACGAGGCGCACGATGGGGGCTTGGCTCGCCACATCCTGCAGCCGGGCGAGGTCGTCGTCGAGGCCGGCCTCGGAATCCGGGGCGGCGTCGCCGTAGACGGCGCGATGGACGCGCTCGAAGGCGGCCGGTCCGACGATGCACAGGCGCACCCGCCGCTCGGTGAGATGCTCCAGGGCCAGCGCGATCTCGCTGTCGAACACGTCGACGGCCGCGACGACGAGCTCGTCCGCGTCGACCGCGATGGGCAGCGCCCGGACGCGGGCGCAATACTCGGCGCCGATCTCCGCCGGCAGGACGGGGGCGGCCGGCACCTCCTCGTCGCGCAGGAACGGCAGGCCCGTCGAGGCGGCGAGCGCCGAGACCAGGGTGGCCTCGTGGACGAGGCCGAGTTCGGTGAGCAGGATCGGAACCGGGCGCCGCCCCGGCAGGTCGAGGGCGGCGAGCGCCCGCTCCAGGCCGGCGGCATCGAGCACCTGCATCTCGGCGAGGTCCGCGACGAACGCCCGGGCCGCATCCCGGGCCGCATCCCGGGCGTCGCGTTCGGGCGCCCGCCGGTCGGGCCGGGCGCGCCTCGGGCGGCGCTTTCCGGCCCAGATGTTCAGCATGACGAATGTCCGTTCTCGGGTGCCCCGGAGGAGGAGCCGTCGTGAGTCGCTCTTAAGCCGATAGAAACCGACGTTGGGTTAACAACGTGTCTCCCGGAGCGGCCCCTCGCTTGCGGATGCGATCGAAGGCGCGGTTCATGGAGGCGGATCTCATGGACACGGTGACGCCCTCCGCACCCCTGCGGGCCGCCGGGTCGTCCGGCCGCCTCCCGGGGATCCGGGGCCGGCTCGCCGGCTGGGCCGCCCGCGCGGGCTTCGCCGAGGTCCGGTCGGACCGGCCCACGACGGGGATCCTCCTCAGTCCCGAACCCGGCGGCCGCACCCTCCTGCTCACCGACCGGCGCGGGCCGGAGCCCCGCACCTATCGCCTCGACACGGACGCGGACGACTTCGCCGAGCGCCTGAGCGCGATCCGGGGCGGCGGCCGGGGGCTCGGCGCCAAGATCCTCCTCGATCCGGCGCAGTGCTTCGTCCGCACCCTGACCCTGCCGACGGCGTCCCTGCCGCGCATGCGCGAGGTGTTGGTGCAGGAACTCGAGGCGGCGACCCCATTCCGGGCCGAGGGCGTTTACAGCGACTGGTACGTCGAGGGCGAGGACGCCGCGACGCGGACCCTGCGCGTCCGCCACGTCGTCATCAAGCGCGTGCGGCTCGATCCGCTGCTGGCCGCCATGGGCCGGGCCGGCCTCGTGCCGGGTCCGGTCGCCGTCGGGGGCGCGGAGACGACCGCCATGCCGGTGGACCTCCTGTCGGGGGGGCGTCGGGCGATCCCGCCGCTGCTGCGCGGGCTCGGCCTCGGCGACCTCGCGCTCCTGGCCCTCGCGGGCCTGTTGCTGCTCGGCAGCCTCGTTCTCGTGCAAGACCATCGCGGCGCGACGCTGGCCGCCCTCGACGATGCGATCCTGGACGCGCGGGGAGCCCCGTCCCTGCGCCGGGCCCCGCTTCCCGCCGGCGCCGCCGCGATCCTGGCGGGTGCGGCGGCTCGGCCGTCCCTCGCCCCGGTCTGGAGCGCCGTCGCCGACGCCCTGCCCGATGCGGTCTCGGCCGAAGCCCTGCGCCTCGACGCGCAGGGGTTGACCCTGACGCTGCTGGTCCGGGACGCGACCGATCCGCTGCCCCGCCTGGCGGCCCTTCCGGGCTTCGGGCCCGCCGCGGTGCTGGACGCGCCCGAGGCTTCGGGCGCGCCGCGCCGGCTGACCGTGCGGCTTCCCCACCGGGCTCCGGAGCCGATGCCATGATCGCCGCCCTGTCCGATCGCGCCTCCGGCTGGATGCCGCGCGCGCCCGTCCTCCTCGCCCTCGGGGCCCTCGGGGCCCTGGGGCTCGCCGTCGCCGGGCCGGTCTCCGAGATCCGCGAACTCGGGGACGGGATCGCCGAGGCCCGCGACCGGTTGGCCCGCACCCGTGCGGCCACCGCCCGACCGGTCCCGTCGACGCCCTTCTCCGGGGTCGATGCGGACGCCGTGTCCGCCGCGTTCCGTGCCCGGATCGAGACCGCCATCGCCGGGCGCGCGGTCATCCTGGAGGATGTCACCGTGGTCCCGGATCCGGATCAGGTGCGGTTGCCGCTCCTGAACGCGGCCCTGCGCGGGACGGCCGAAGGGCTGCACGGCGTCCTGGCGGAGCTGGACGGGGGGCTTCCGCGCGTGCGCACCGAGACGGCGGAGATCGCGGTCGCGAGCCCGGCCGATGCGGACGAGGAGCGGCCGACCCTCCTGCGCCTGTCGCTGACCGTGCGCGGGCTGCTCGCGCCCGCCGACGCGCCGCCCCGGCCGGAGACGGGCCGATGAGGGCGCGCATCGCCCCCCTGGCGTCGGCGCTGGCCGCGAGCCGTCCCGTCCCCCGGGCGCTCGCTGGCCTCGCGGGCCTCGCCGTGCTGGCCGCATGGGTCTGGCCCGCCGCCACCCTCGACGCCGGGCCCGTGGCGGCGCCTGCCGCGCCGGTCCGCCTCGCCGACAGCGGCGGCGCGCTCCATCGCCCGCTCTTCGATCCCGACCGCCGGGCCTGGACCGCGCGGGGTTCCCTGGCCGACCTCAGCCCCGCGACGCCGATCCGCTCCGTGCTCCGGGTGCGCGGCATCCTCATGAGCGACGGCAGCGGACGCGCCCTCATCGAGGAGGAGGGGGCGGGCCTTCCCGTCTGGCTCGCCCCCGGCGAGGGCCGCGCCGGGTGGGTTCTCGCCGCCGTGCAGGCCGAGCGCGTCACCGTGCGCCAGGACGGCCGCACCTACGATCTCGCCTTCCTCGGGGAGCCCGCGACGCTGCAGCCGCCGCGCCGCCGGCGGGCGGTGGACCGGGCGCCGCCCGAGGCCGTCGTGCTGGCCGAACCGGCACCGGCCGCACCGTCGTGGGTCGAGCCGCCCGCCCTCCGGCTCGCCCCCGAGGCGGTGCCGGCGCGCGTGCGCACGATCCCGATCACGCCGCCCCGGCCCTGATCCGCACCGGGGGGCGCCGCTCCGCCCGATCCCGGGTCAGTCGATCATCCGGCGCAGGAAGCCGGGGGGGCCGGCCGGTGCGGCGGCAATGGGCATCGGCGCCGGCACGGGGCGCACCGGCATCATGGTCCGGAGCTGGGCCCGGAAATCCTGGCTGATCCGGTCGGCATCGACGGTGCCGCGGATCACCCGCGGGCGGATGAAGATGATGAGTTCCGTGCGGATGCGGCTGTCGATGCGGTTGCGGAAGGCCGGCCCGATCAGCGGCAGGTCGCCCAGCACCGGCAGGCTCTCGTTGGTGATCAGGGCCCGCTCCTGCACCAGACCGCCGATGGCGAGGCTGTGCCCGTCGTGGACCGCGATGCTGGTGGCGACCCGGCGCTGGCGGATGGTCGGCGAGTTGATGGTCGAGGTGGTGGTCGGCACCACGTCGCTGACCTCCTGGTTGATGTCGAGGACGACGAGGCCGTTCTTGTTCACCCGCGGCGTGACCGAGAGGATCACGCCGGTGTCCTTCATCTCGATCTGGTTGAGGATCGGGGCGTTGCCCGCGAGCGCGCTCTGGCCCGTCTGCTTCACGATGGGCACCTGATCGCCGATCTGGAGCTTGGCCGTGCGGTTGTCGAGGACGGTGATGTTGGGCGACGAGATGACGTTGACGCGGGTGATGCCCTGCAGGGCGTTGAGCACCACGCTGAAGTCGGGGTTGTTGAACAGGTAGTTGAAGCCCGTGACGCCGCGCGTCGCCGCCGCGATGAGCCCGGCGGTGCCGCCCGTCGCGGCGCTCGCCGCACCGATGGTCGCCGCCTGGGTGAGGTTGAAGCGCGAACCCTGGTTCTTGAGGAACCACTGCACGCCGAACTGGAGCTCGTTGTTGAGGGTGACCTCGGCGATCACCGTCTCGAGGAGAACCTGGGTCGGCATCGCGTCGAGGCTGGCGAGGATGCGCAGGAGCTTGTCGTACTGGGTGCGGGTGGCCGAGATCACGAGGCTGTTGTTGGCATCGTCGGCGACGACGCCGATGATGGCCCCCGCATGCGCCGCCTGACCCGCGTAGCCGGCCCCCCCGCCGTAGCCCCCCTCGTGTCCGGCGGCACCGAAGACGCCGCCCCCGGTCGCGGGCGAGCCGCCCCAGGCTTCGCCGCCACCGCCGCCGAAACCGGCCGCACCCGCGCCGCCACCGAAACCTCCCGCACCCGTGGCGGTGGCACCGATGCCGCCCGCTCCGGCCCCGCCCGCCTCGCCGCCGAAGCCGCCGGCTCCCGACGCACCGCCGGCCCCGGGAAAGCCCGCGCCCGCCCCTCCGAAACCGGACGCGCCGGCACCTGCCGCGCCGAAGCCCGCCGCGCCGAGACCGGCGGCGCCAAGACCCGGTGCTCCGAGCCCCGGTGCCCCGAGACCCGCCCCGCCGTAACCGCCGCCTCCGCCCCCATAGGCGCCGAGCCCGCCAGCGCCGAGTCCGCCCGCGCCGAGCCCGCCATAGGCCGCACCGCCATAGCCCCCGCCGCCGTAGCCGCCCGCGTTCGCCCCGCCCCCCATCTCGGCGGCGATGACGCCCTGCAGCACGGCGGCCAACTCCTTGGCCGAGCGATTCTGGATGCGATAGACGAAGAGCTGGCGCTCCCGGTCGGCGGCGACGGATTCGAGGCGCGTCGCCCAGTCCCGCGCGCGGTCGAGGTAGGCCGCGCGGGTGCTGATCACCAGGACCGCGCCCAGCGCCTCGTTGGGAACGAACCGGATGATGTCGCCGGTGCCGGCGGTCTCGCCGCCGAAGATCTGGGTGAGGTTGCGCGCCATCGCGGCCGGATTCGCGCTGCGGACGGGCAGGATCGCCGTCGACATCCCGCGCATCCAGTCGACGTCGAACACGCTGATGGTCTGACGCAGGGCCTCGATCTGGGCGGCGTCCCCCGACAGGATGAGGAGGTTGCGGACCCGGTCGACCCGCAGGACCACGTCGCGGGGCGCCACCGAGGAGAGGATCGCCTGCATCTCTGCGGCGGCGATCCAGCGGAGCGGCACGGCCTGGGCGCCGCCGCCGGCGGCCCCGAGCCCCTGCACCGGCACGGCGCCGGTGGCGGGCCCCGCCGGTACGATTTGCGCCGTGGTGCCCCGGCGGCGCAGGGTGAGGTTGCGGCTCGACAGCGCGCTCTCGAACATCCGCAGGAGGATCTCGCGGCGCACGGGCCCGGCCGTCTGCAGGGTGATGGTGCCGGAGGCGCGCTCGTCGAGGGTGTAACCCCAGCCGAGGGCATCCGTGAGGACCGCCTTGGCGGCGACGGCGATGGGCACCTCGACGAGGTTCAGGCTGACGACGCCGGGGCGGAACTCCACCGCCTGTTCGGGTACGCCGCCGATGAACTGGTCGGTCCCCCGCCGCGACACCGACTCGGCCGGCGGAACCGGGCGGCCATAGACGGCATCGGGCTCGGCCGCCGTCGCGGCGCCAAGGCCGAGGGCCGAGGCGCCGAACGCCAGGAGGAGACCGAGGGATGCCGGGATTCCCATGACCGTTCGTGCCTGCTCCCCATTCCCGGGTTGATCCTCCGGCGGTTATGGGGTGGGCTTCATTAAGAGACCGTTTACCACGATCGAACCATTCGCAGCCGAAGCTGGATTTCGTAACGATTGAATAACCACGTGCTATTCCAGAAACATCCGAACTTCGTGAAGATCTGCGATGAAGAAGGAGGGCGCGGTTCGGTGCGCATCGCCGCTCCGCCAGTCCTCGCCTGTCGGGGGCGTGATGGGTCTGGACCGCAACCGGGTCCGTTGCTCCGGGACGATGCGCCGAAGCTCTGTGTTCCCGGTGTCTGGGTCGCAGGCTGTCTTGTCGAGACCGCGCGAGATCCCCGATGCTTCGCCTTTCTTGGGAATCATGTCTGCCGCCCGGTCGTGCGCCGTCCCGTCGCGAGCGCCCGCGAGGAGCGGGTGTTCAGAACCGCGTCGTCAGGGCGGTGAGCCAGGCGGGCGAGGCGTCGACGAGGGTGGTCTCCAGGACCTTGTCGAGGCCCGTCAGGATGGCGAGGCCGGTCGCCGCCAGGATCAGCCCGAGAACCGCCTTCAGACCCTGGCCCAGGCCCATCATCCGGCCGCGCCAGCGCAGCAGCGTCGCCCGCGACAGGGTGCCGAGGACGACGAGGGGCAGCCCGGCCCCGAGGCCGAACGTCACCATGGTCAGGGCCACGGCGGCGAGGTCGCGGCCCTGCGCCGCCAGCAGGGAGGCGGCCCCGAGGGTCGGGCCAACGCAGGGGCTCCAGACCGCGCCGAGCAACAGGCCGACGCCGAACTGTCCGCCGAGGCCCGTGGAGGACACGCCGCCGAATCGCGCCTGGACCCAGTCGCTCAACGGGCCGGCGGCGACGGCGAGGCGCGTCTGGGCGGCGGGCAGCATCAGGACAAGGCCGAGACCGACCAGCAGCAGGGCGGCGCCCTTGCGGAACACATCCGTATCGAGGCCGAGTCCGAAGCCGATGGTGGCGACGAACAGCCCGATGGCGACGAACGCGAGGGCGAGGCCGCCCGCGAGCGCCACGGGCCCGTAGCGGTGCTCCGAACTCGCCGCGCCGAGGACGAGGGGCAGCAGCGGCAGCACGCAGGGCGAGAGCACCGACAGGAGTCCGGCGAGGAAGGCGAGGCCGAGGGAGGTGCCCATGGGTCGCCTTACGCGTCTCTCACGGAACGCCCGCCGCACCGAAGCGGGATCCCGGGGCGATCGCGCGGATTGTCGGGCACGCCTAGAGCGCCTTTTCCACCAGGCCCTCGATCCATTCGGGCTGGGTCTCGCCCACCGAGCGCCCGGTCTCGGTCTCGCCCTTGAAGACGATCAGCGTGCTCTGCATGCGGGCATCGAAGCGGCGCAGCACATCCTTGCGGCTGTCGAAATCGACATCGAAGATCACGAGGTCCTTGAAGCGCGGGTCCTGTGCGAGCTTGGCGAGGATCGGCTTCTGCGTCTTGCAGATCGGGCACCACGGGGCGCTGACCTCGACGAGGATCGGCCGACCGGCCTTCTGAGCCGCCGCGAAGGCGCCGGCCTCGAAGGGCATGGGGTCGGCCTGCGCGGGCATCGCCAGGACGGCCAGGGGCAGGAAGGCGGCGAGGCCGAGGAGTGCGCGGCGCATCATCATGGGGGTGTCCTCCGCTGAGCCGTCGTCCCACGTTCCTGCGGCGCGGCCCTTGAGACAGGCTTACGGGATCGCGCCGCGCCTGTCTGCGACGGAGCACGGCGGCCCCGAAATCTTGATCGGGGTTACATTCGAGGGAGCGGCGATCCGTTCAATCCGGCTGGGGGGCATCCTGAACCTTCCGGACCCGGGCGGGCAATTCGCGCAGAAGCGCCGTGCGCCGGAACGGCGTCAGCTTCATCCAGGCGCGGATCTCCGGGATCGTCCGACCGCATCCCACGCACCAGCCGGTCCGACCGTCGAAGCGGCAGACGGCGATACAGGGATCGTTCTTGCGCATGGTGCCGGCCTCCCGCCCGGGGCGATGCGTGCCCCGCGCGCGGTCATACGGCATCATGCACGGATGCGCGCGGCCCCTGCGGATCGGACCGACCACCACACGCGACCGCTGCGGTGCCAAAGCGCTCTCCGCCGAAGTGGATGCCGGTTCGGCGAAAAGAGCGCGGCATGACAAAGGCCGCGCTCGAGATGTGTCCCAACCCAACGTGGTCGGGCGCAGCTCTAGGTCTGGCCGCGGAGTTGTATCGTGATTTCGATCCGATCAATGGTAGTGTAGCGGCTGTTCGAAATCGTACACGAGGTATTAATCGAAACCTGATGGATGTGTCCGGAGATCGATCAGGACTCGAGCGATGTCTCTTACACGTCGATTTCTCGGCGACAGGCGCGGCAATATCGCGGTCATCTTCGGACTCAGCTTTCTCCCGCTGATGTTCCTGGCCGGAACCGGCATCGACTACGGGCGCGCTTCGTCCATGCGCGCCCGGTTGCAGAACGCCGTCGACGGGACCGCCCTGAGCCTGTGCCAGACCGGCACGGCTACGACCAGCGCCGCCCTCGAGGATCAGGCGACGAAGCTCATCGCGTCCTACATGCCGGGGGCGACGTTGGAGACGCCGCTGGCCATCGGCGCTAATCCGCGCACGATCCTGGTCAAGGCCAGCGCCACCTACCGGACCGCCTTCGCCAGCCTCCTGCGCATCAACACCATCGATGTCGGTGCGGCGTCGCAATGCGCGACTCCCATGGCGCAGACCTTCGAGATCGCCATCGCCCTCGATACGACGGGCTCGATGGACGTGGCGGGCGGCTCGGGCACCAAGATGTCGGCGGCTCAGGACGCCGCCAAGAAGTTCATCGACTACGTCTACACCAAGCCGGCCTTCAGCCCGCAGACCCGGATCTCCATCGTTCCCTTCGCCGGAGGGGTGGCGGTGGACCCCAAGACCTACGGGTCGACGACGCCCTGGATCGATGGAGCCGCGAAGTCGGCCTATCACTGGACCAACGTCGACTTTTCCGCGGCCAGCAGCACCGTCAAGACGGCGATCAGGAGCCGGTTCGATATCTTCGATCAGCTCAGGAAACTCGATTCCAGCTGGGGTTGGGCTGGCTGCCTCGAGACGTTGCCCTACCCCCTCAACGTCCAGGATTCGGCCCCCACCTTGGACGACCCCAACAGTTATTTCGTGCCGATGTTCGCCCCGGACGAACCCGGCGGTGACACGACGGGCAAGGTGACCCTCAGTGTCCTTTCCAAGAGTCCCGACACGAAGAACAGCTACACGGGGCTTCCGCTGCAAGCGCAAACTTACATCAATAGCTATCTCGACGATAATACGAACGAGCCGAGTTGCGCCTTCAAAGCGATGACTCTGACCGAGGCGGAGATGCGTGTCTGCAAATACTACAAGCCGGTGTGGTCCGCCCCCACCTCGAAGAACGTGCTGCAACTGCCCAATGGCCCGAACAACGGTTGCACGAGCAAGCCGCTTCAAACCCTGACCAACGAGACGGGGAAGCTCAAGACCCTCATCGACAGTCTGATCGCCAGCGGCAGTACGAACATCTTCGAAGGGTTCATGTGGGCTTGGCGGACGATCTCCCCAACCAGCGTCTTCGGTCAGGCGACGGCCTACAGCGACACGAGCGTTCGGAAGGTCATCGTTCTCATGACCGACGGCGAGAACTCATGGTACCCGAATTCCGCGTTCGATCTCACAAACATGCATAACTCCATCTTCAGTCCGTTCAGCTACATGATCAACGCCAACGGAACCAAGGTGTCGGGAAGCCCAGGGCTGCCGAGCCGTCTCACGTCCGGGACGGGGACGCCAACGACGTTGGCTCAGGCCCGGGCCGCCCTCGATGCCCTCACGCGCGAGGCCTGCACCAACGCCAAGGCGCGCAACATCGCCGTGTTCACCATCGGCTTCAGCGTGCCGAACGATCCCATCGACCAGGCGGGCATCAATCTGCTGCGGGACTGCGCGACGGTTCCGGCCCAGGCCTACGTCGCCAACTCGTCCACCGCCCTGATCGCGGCCTTCGACGACATCGCCAAGAGCATCGGCAAACTGCGCATCGTGCGCTGACCCGGCGGGCGGACCGCGCCTCTCAGTTCGCGGTCGCCGGACAGGCGACGCCGGCGGGCAGGACGACCTCGTCGTCGGCGCCGCCGGTGACCGCCTTGCCCTGGCGGGTCGGCCAGACGACCGTGTCCTCCAGGGGGAACTCGGCGGTGCTCGCCCGGGTGAAGCTGACGTACGCGGCGCCCAGAACCGGTGTGTAGGGCGTCGTGACCTGGGCGACCACGAGGCGCATGCCGTGGCGGTTGTAGCTCGCCGGGATGGTCAGGCTCGCGGGGGCGAGGCCGACGGGCCATTTGGCGGTGGCCGGGGATGCGTCGCTCGAGCAGATCCGCACCGTCCGCGTCGTGCCCTGCATGTAGATGCCGATGGCCGCGACCCGGATGACGGCCTTCGTCGCGTCGAAGGGACTGTAGACTAGCTTCGAGGCCGCCAGGATGCTGTCCATGGTCGTGCGCGTCATGGGTGAGGTCGTGTCGCCGAGGGACGTGAGGTCGGCAACGGTCCGGGTCAGCAGGGTGGTGCGCCGCTGGGCCATGGTGCCGCGGGCCAGCTCGGCGCTGCCGACATAAACCAGCAGCAGCAACGGGGCGATGAGGGCGAACTCGACGGCCGCCACGCCGTCCCGGGCCCGCCGGAAGCGGCCGAAGGCGCCCGGGGCCGGCCGGTCGGTGGCGGGAAGAGACGCGCCGGAAACGCGGCTCGGGGGCAGGGGGGTGCGCAGCATCCTCGGGCCTAGAACGGTTCCGTGCGAAAGACCTGGACGGAGTGCAGCAGGCGCGAGCCGTCCGCGAAACTCTGGGTGATGGGGAACATCAGTGTGAAGCTCGGGTACTTCACGGCCGCCTGCACCACCACGATGGTGCTCGCCTGGGCGTTCGCGTAGGCCGTGCCGAACCCCGTCGACCAGTCCCGGGTCGACGGATCGACGGGATTGGTGCTCGTACCCGCGGTCATGGATGCGTAGACCCGCACCTCCAGCTTCACGTCCGTGCACCGGAACAGGGTCAGGCGCTCGGCCCCGTTCACCTGGCACAGCTTCTGGCGCAGGTTCTCCAAGATCGTCGCCGGGTCGGTGACGCCGGAATTAGCACTCTGGAACTGTCCCGTCTGGATCGTGCGCGTCGCGTCCGCGAGGGCGTCGTCGAGGGTCTGGCTCGCCCAGAACATCATCGACATGTCGATGATGCCGGTGATCAGGGCGAGGAACGGAAACGCCAGGATGGCGAACTCCACCGCCGTGGCACCCGCGCGGGCATGCCGGAACCGGCTGACCAGCGTCTGCGGCGTGAGGGCCCGGCTGGGAAGGTGAGGCGAGGGGACCATGGGGCGACGGGGCTTCGGGCTCGCACCGCGATCCGGTGCGCACGCTCTACCTGCCCCCCTGCTCCTTTCGAACCCCTTGCATTCCGCGCCTGCCGGGCAGCATCGCACAAGGTTGTCTGCGCGAAGCTCGGCCCGCCCGCTTCAAACGGAGGGAGACGACCCGGAGCACGACGTCGTCGCGCTCCGCATTCGGTGCGGATCTTACGCCGATCATCATGAAATCGTCGGTCCGAACGTGTCAGGTCGGCCGTACCGGTGACCGATCGCGGGCCTCGAGACCGCGCAACACCTTGTCGAGGGTGAGAGGGTAGTCGCGAATACGGACGCCGGTGGCATTGTAGACGGCGTTGGCGAGGGCCGCCCCGGCGCCGCAGATGCCGAGTTCGCCCAGCCCCTTGCTCTTCAGCGGGTTGGCCTTGTCGTCGAGTTCGGGGAGAAACACCGCGTCGATGGCGGGAATGTCTGCATGGGCCGGCACGTGATACTCGGCGAGATCGTGGTTGACGAAGTGGCCCGTGCGCGAGTCGATCACCACCTCCTCCATCAGGGCGGCGCCGACGCCGAACACCATCCCGCCGATGGCCTGCGAGCGCGCGGTCTTCCGGTTGAGGATGCGCCCCCCGGTGAACACGCCGAGCATCCGGCGCAGGCGCACCTCGCCCGTATCGGCATCGACGCCGACTTCGGCGAAATGCGCGCCGTAGGAATATTGCGAGAACGCCTCGGTCATGGCGCCGGGCTTGATCTCCCCCGTGGCCTCGATGTCCCCGGCGCGGCCGGCGATGTCGGCCAGGCTCTCCGAACGGTTTCCGGAGACGACGCGCCCGTCCGCGAAGCGCGCTTCCTCCGGGCCGAGTTCGGCCGCCGCGACGATCTTCGCCCGCAGAGCCTCGCAGGCGACGTAGAGGGCCGACCCGGCGCTGCCGGCGCCGAACGAGCCGCCGGAACCGGCGGCTTTCGGAAGGCGCGTGTCGCCGAGTTCGACATGAACCCGCTCCACCGGCAGGCCGAGCATATCGCCGGCGATCTGTGCCAGGATCGTGTAGGTGCCGGTGCCGATATCGGTCATCGCCATGCGGACCGTGACGGAGCCGTCGCCTTCGAGGCGGATGGCGGCCGACGAGGGCCTGAGCGGGTTGAGGCGGGCGGCCGCCGACACGCCCAGGCCGACGAGCCACTGCCCCTCCCGCGTCGTGCCGGCCGCGCGACGCTTGTCCCATCCGAAGCGCGCGGCGCCTTCGCGCAGGCACGGCACGAGTTGGCGGGTGGAGAACGGCACCCCCTTCTCCGGGTCCTGGGTCGGCTCGTTGCGGATGCGCAGCTCGATGGGATCGATGCGAAGGCGCTCGGCGAGTTCGTCCATGGCGCATTCCAGCGCCAGCATGCCCACCGCCTCGCCCGGCGCCCGCATGGCCGAGGCGAGCGGCAGGTTGAGGGTGGCGAGCCGATGCTTCGTCATCCGGTTCGACGCGGCGTAGAGGGAGCGCGTGGCATTGGCCGAGGTCTCGTAGAACCCGTCACCCGGCGTGGTGTCCGACCAGGATTCGTGCCCGATGGCAACGAGCCGGCCGTCCGGTCCGGCGCCGAGGCGCAGGCGCTGGATCGTGTCCGAGCGCCGGGTGGTGACGTGGAATTCCTGCTGGCGCGTGAGGGCCACCTTCACCGGCCGGCCCACCGCCTTCGAGCCGAGGGCGGCGAAGATCGCGTCGGCTTGGGGCTGGAGCTTGCCGCCGAAACCGCCGCCGATGTAGCGGCTCACCAGTCGCACGTTCTCCGGCGGCAGGCCGAACACCGATGCGAGGGAGGCCTGGCCGCGGTTCAGCATCTGGTTCGACGTGAACAGGGTGACGTGGTCGCCCTCCCACGACGCGATGGTGGCATGCGGCTCCATCATCGCGTGGGTCTGGACCGGTGTGGTGTATTCGACGTCGACTTGCACGGGCGCTCCCGCAAAGGCGCCCTCGAAATCGCCCAGCGCCGAATCCGGCGGACTCTGCAGCTGCTTCGGGATCACGGCACCCGCTATGCCGGCCCGCAGGCTATAGGCGCCGGTCTCCCGCGCGTACTCGGCCCTGATCGTAGCGGCGGCGGCGCGCGCCTGCTCGAAGGTCTCGGCCACCACAAAAGCGATGGGTTGGCCATGATGCCGGATCTCGGGTCCGGCCAGGACCGGAGCAACCTGCTCCTTCTTCTCGCCCTGGGGCGGCACGTTCTCGTGAGTCATCACGTGGAGCACGCCCGGCATTGCCTCGGCCGCCCGCACGTCGAGCCGGCGGATCCGACCCTTGGCGATGCCAGCCTCCACGAGGGCGCCGTAGGCCGGGTTCTTCAATTCGCGCGTCTCGTAGGCGTAGGGCGCCGCGCCCGTCACCTTCAGACGACCCTCGATCCGGTCGATGGGCTTGCCCAGCAGGCCGTCGGGCCTGTCGTCGAGGGGCGTGTGGCCGATCGGCTGGTTCATGTCCATCGGACGATTCCTGACTCTTCTGGGATTGGGCGTCGCGGGAGGCTCGAAGGGTCTTAGGCCCTGAGCGCCTCGGTCACGACGGCGCGCAGGGTCCGGCGGGTGAGCGGAATCTTGAAGTCGTTGCCGCCCTGGCCCTTGGCCCCCGCCAGGACCGCATCGGCGGCCGCGTCCGGATCGCCGTTGGAGGCGACGAGGGCCGCCTCGGCCGCCGGGACCCGCCAGGGCTTGTGAGCGAGGCCGCCGAAGGCGAGGCGGGCGGCGCGGATCCGGCCATCGGCGTTCTTGTCGATCACCGCCGCCACGGAGATCACCGCGAAGGCGTAGGAGGCCCGGTCGCGGACCTTGCGGTAGAGATGCGTGCCGGCCACGGGCTCGCCGAGGGTCACGGCGGTGACGAGCTCGCCCGGCCGCAGCGCCGTCTCGATCTCGGGCGTGTCGCCGGGCAGGCGATGGAAGTCGGCGAGCGGGATCGTCCGCTCCGTGCCCTTGGCGTCGACGGTCTCGACAGTTGCGTCGAGGGCCCGCATCGCCACCGCCATGTCGGACGGGTTGGTGGCGATGCAGGCCTCGCTCGCGCCGAGCACGGCATGGATGCGGGTGAAGCCGCCGATGGCGGCGCAGCCGGAGCCGGGAGCCCGTTTGTTGCAGGCCTGCGTTGTGTCGTAGAAATACGGGCACCGGGTCCGCTGGAGCAGATTGCCGGCGGTGGTCGCCTTGTTGCGCAACTGCCCGGAGGCACCGGCCAGCAGCGCCCGCGACAGCACCGCGTAATCCCTGCGGATGCGGGGATGGGCAGCGAGGTCGGCATTGCGCACTAGGGCGCCGACGCGCACGCCGCCGTCACCGGTCTCCGTGACCTCCGCGAGGCCGAGCCGGTTCACGTCGACGAGGCGAGCCGGTGTCTCGACCTGCAGCTTCATCAGATCGAGCAGGTTGGTGCCGCCGGCGATGAAGCGGGTGTTCGGTTGCGCGGCCGCCATCTCGGCCGCTTCCGCCACGGTCTTCGGTCGGGCGTACGTGAAGGCTTTCATCGGCGCGGTACCCGTTCTGGTGGGGTCCTGTGGACAAGATACCCGTCCGTCCGAATCCCGAAGGGACAGCAAGGGGATGGGACGGGACGGTGTTTCCCGTGAAACACTCCGTTAACTCAGCCGCTGCGGCCCCCGGCGTCGACGATGGCCGCGACGATGTTCGGGTAGGCGCTGCACCGGCACAGATTGCCGCTCATGCGCTCGCGAATCTCGGCCTCGGTGAGTTGCGGGGCGGCCAGGAGGTCGGCGCTGGCGTGGCTCGGCCATCCGGCCTCGACTTCGGTCAGCATGCCCTTGGCCGAGCAGATCTGTCCCGGCGTACAGTAGCCGCACTGGTAGCCGTCATGATCGAGGAAGGCCGCCTGGAGCGGGTGTAGGGTGTCGCCCTTGGCCAACCCCTCGATGGTCTCGATGGCGTCACCCTCGTGCATGGCCGCGAGGGTCAGGCAGGCATTGATGCGGCGTCCATCGACCAATACCGTACAGGCCCCGCACTGGCCGTGATCGCAGCCTTTCTTGGTCCCGGTGAGATCGAGGTGCTCGCGCAGGGCGTCGAGGAGGGTGGTGCGGGTGTCGAGGACGAGGTCGCGTGCCTCGCCGTTGATGGTCAGGCGCACCGGCAGAGTCTGCGGGGCCGGGTCGCCGGGGGCCGTCGCGAGGGCGGCGAGACCCGGCCGGACGGTGCCGAACCCGGCGACCCCGAAGGCCGCGAGGGCGGCGGCCCCCTCCATGACCCTGCGGCGGCTCGGTCCAAGCCCTGAGCCAAGCCCTGAGCCAAGTCCTACTCCGAGCCCTGTCTCAAGTCCTACCCCGAGCCCTGTCTCAAGCCCTGTCCCATGCGGGACGGGCCGACGTGACCCGATCTCGCGGGCGGTCTCGTCGCTCATGCGCTGGTCCCCTGCATTCTCGCGATCGATCGCCCGGCCAATCCGAAGCCCGCACGGACAAGGGGGCGACCAGTCTGGAACCGATACGAAGTCTGGAACCGAACGCGCCGGGGGCGCCGTCCGATCCCGTTCCGCCGGCGCCAGTTGAAATAGGGCCGGGGCGCCCGCGCGGATCGGAACACGGGGACCGAGGATTCCGGACGTCCCGACCCGGCGACCGGCCTCCCCGGACACCCGACCCTACGCCACCCTGCCGAATGGGCGCGAAAAAGCCCGTTCGCGCAGGCGGGCGACGCCGGCGTACGCCCTCGGCGTCTCAGAACGACAGCTTCATGCCCGCCACCACCATGCGCGGCGCGCCGGCATAGACCGAACCGGTGATGCCCGCGAGGACACCGGCACCGTTGAGACCGCCGGTCCCGGCGTTCAGGCTGTTCGCGAGGTTCTGGACCGACGACGCGTAGGTGCGGTCCAGAAGGTTGCGTGCCTCGACGTAGAGGTTGAGACGCCGGGCGTAGCCGCCGGTCAGGTCGGTGACGTAGTGGACGTTGGCGTTGACGAGGGCGTAGCCCGGGGCTTTGAGCAGGTTGGCGTTGTCGACGAAGAAATCGTCCTGCGCCACCACCTCGACGAAGCCGCCGAGTCCCGAGAGGGGGCCGCCGACCTGCTCGTAGCCGAGGCGGGCGAGGAGCTGGTGGGCGGGCACGCCCGGGATGAGCTTGCCGGCCCGGTCGAACCGCGCGGTGAAGCTTACCCCGCTCAGCTGCTCGACGTAGCGGGTGTAGAACTGATCGTCGAAGGTGTAGGCGAGGGTGGCGCGCCAGCCCGGGCTGAAGGCCCAGTCCGCCGCGACCTCGATGCCGCGGTGCTCGGAGGCCGGGGCGTTGAAGGTGTAGGCCAGAAGCCCGGCGCCGGGCGATTGCGAGACCAGTTCGTTGCGGAAGAATTCGTAGAAGCCGGTGAGGCTGAAGCGCAGGCCCTCCCACGGAGTCCAGTCGGCGCCGAGATCGAAGCCGAGGTTCTGCTGGGTCTGCAGCTGGGTGTTGTTGCCCGGCACCCCGGCCGGCGTCACGAACAGGCTGCCGGCGGCCGGGGCGGTGTAGCCCGTGGCGGCCCGGCCGCGGAACGCCCATTCGGCGCTCGGCCGGTAGACCAGGGCGAGCTCCGGCGCGACGTTGAGGAAGCTGCGGTCGGCCAGGGCCGGACTCGTGGTCCGCCCGGCCGCCGAGTAGGCGTAGGCGAGGTTGCGCCCGGTGATCCAGGTGTTCTCGGCGCTGATCCCGACCACGCCGGTCCAGGTGTCCGACAGGGCGACCTCCGTCCGCGCCCGGCCGCCGAGGTTCGACTGGACGGCGAACTGATCGCCGATGAGGGCGCCGAGCGTCGGCCCCGCGAACGGTGTCAAGTTGAAGGTGGTGGCGTGGGAATCGAGGGCGCTGAAGGCGAGCGCCGCGTAGCTCACCGCCGGCAGACCGAACAGCTCCGAGCGGTGGGTGATGTCGCTCATCGCGTTGTAGGACGGCACGCTGCCGCGCCCGGAGCTCGTGAAGAACGCTTGGTTGATGTTGCGTTCGTCGAAGCCGACCTGGGTCCGCCACGTGGTCTGGGCGTCGATGTCGTGCTCCCAGCGCGCGGCTACGATGGTGCGCCGGTCCTTGCGCTCCAGCCCGACCTCCGTCGCCGTCACGGGGGAGGTGGCGCCGAAGGCGCCGTTGCGGAAGAAGCTGTAGGTGGTGCAGCCCGAAGCCGCGGTGGCGGCCGAGGCGCAGCCGCGCTGGTACGGGTTGATCCGGTACTGGTTCAGGGAGGCGCGCGCGGCGATGTCGGCGTGGAGCTCGTTGTTGATTACCTTCAGGGTGAAGCGGTTGTCGGGCGTCGGCGTGTAGCTCGCCAGCAGGTTGACGGTCTGCGTGTCGTAGGACGAATGGTCCTGGTAGCCGTTGGCGCGGACGTCGCTGGCGAACAGGCTGATCTCCACTGGGCCGCTGACGCCGCCGACGGTGAAGTAGTTGCTGAGATATCCGAAGCTGCCGGCATCGACGCCGACCTCGTAGCCCAAGATCTTCCCGTCCGAGATCTCCCGTCCCGTGCGGGTGCGGAACGCCAGCGCTCCGCCCGTGGCGTAATTGCCGAACAGCGCCGATTGCGGCCCCCGGAACACGTCGATGCGGGAATAGGCGCGCGGGTCGACGAGATCGAACCGCGAGAAACCGTCCGGCTGGGTCAGCACGAAACCGTCCTCGAGGACGACCATGTTGCGGGTGACCCCGGTGGAGCGGGCGTTGTTGCCGCGTACGGAGATGATCACGTCGCGGGCGCCGTTGCCCTGGCGCACGGTGACGCCGGGGCTGTCGAGCAGCACCGAGCCGATGTTCGTCGCCGGCCGGTTGGCGATGGTGCTGTCCCGCCCGACGGCGGTGACGATCTGGCCAACGGGATTCTCGATGACGCTCGCGGCCGAACCCGGCAGGGCGGCGACGCCGAAGCCGGTGCGTCCGGTCGGCCGTCCGGTGCCGTCGCCGACGACGGAGACCTCGTCGAGGGTGACGCTGGGCGCGACCTGCGCCTGCGCGGCGGCGGGCAGGCAGGCGGCGGGGAGGAGGAAGGCGGCGAGGCGCCGTCGTGCGGGAGAGAACAGCAACATGGGAAAACGCGTCCGATCGGTCGAAGGGGGAGGGGCGACGGGATCAGGACGAGAGGGGCGGGGCCCGGGGCTGGCCGGCGGGCCGGGGCCGGCGGAGGGAGGGGATCGGGGGCGGTGTCGCCCAGGCGACCGCGTGCCACCGGGCGGTGCGGGCCACCCGTGGGCCGGTCGGGACGAGGGGCGCGAGGGCGATGCCGGTGCAGAACGGGCAGGCCGCACAGGGGCCCGGCATCCCGTCCTCCGCCGCGACGGCGGCTTCGATGCCATGGCCGCAGATGATCGCGTGGGCCAGGGGATCGGGCGGGGGCAGGCGCAGGGCCGCCCCCGGCGCCAGGGCCTGCAGCCAGAGGGCCAGAATGAGAAGGACGGTTCCGAGGCGGTCCCGGAGGGCGCGGGAAGACACGGGCGACGCGCCCGGTAAGGGTCGGCTTCAGGCCGCGATCCGCCCGGCGAGGGCACGGCCGCCGCAATCGAGGAGGATCATCGCCAGGATCGCCGCGCCCGTGAGCGGGAACAGGGCCCCGAGGCCGAGAACCAGGAGCGTGACCCCGGCGACGACGCGGGGCGCACGCGGCCAGGGCGGGATGCCGAGACTCCCCGAGGGTCGGCGCTTCCACCACATCACCCCGGCGGTGACGCTCAGGAGGAGGCCGGCGAGGCAGACAGCGAGCATGAGGAGCTGGTTGAGCCGGCCGAAGGTCTCGCCCTTGTGCAGGCCGATGCCCCACTGGATCGCCCGGCCGACGATGCCGATCTCGGAAAAGCGCACGTCGACGAGGGCCTGGCCGGTGTACTGGTCGAGGGAGATCATGCGCTGGCGGGTGACGTCGCGCGGGTAGGCGGCGGCGGCGTAGACGCCGGTCTCGCCCACCGGCAGGGCGAGTTCGTAGCCCGCCGGCATGCCGCGCTCCACGAGGATCGCCGCCGCCCGGTCGAGGCCGATGGACTGGCCGGGGGCCGGCCGCGACAGGGGCACGGGGGCGTTCTCAAGGGCCCAGCCGGCGGTGGTGAGGGCGTCGCCCATGGGGACCGTCGACACCGGCACCCGCGCCCAGAGGGCGCTCGGCTGGCCGAGGCCGGCGGCGTTGGACAGCGCCCGCAGCTGGTGGCCCCAGACGATGGACCACGGCAGGCCGGTGAGCGCCAGGAACAGCAGGCCGCCTCCGGCCACAAAGCCCGTCACCGCGTGGAGATCGCGCCACCACACCCGGCGGCGCGGCGTACCCCGGACGCCGACGACCCCGCCGGACTGGCCGCGCGGCCACCACAGGTAGGTGCCGGTGATCACGAGCACGACGAGGAAGCCCGCCACCACCTCGACGATCCCGTTGGCCACCGGCCCGAAATACGACAGGCTGTGCAGGCGCCGGATCACCGCCATCACGTCGCCATCCGCCGCGACGTGGCCGACGATGTCGCCGTTGCACGGGTCGAGGGAGACCAGGGTCCTGGCCCCGTCCTTCACCAGGGTGACCACCGCCGGGGATGTCGGGCCGGCCGGGTCGAGGTAGGTGAGGGGGGTGGCGTCCGGCACCGCCTGGCTCGCCACGTAGACGAGGCGGTCCGGGCCCAGGGACGCTCCGTCCGAGGCCGGGACGACGAAGCGCCGGGTGAACAGGGCGGCGTTGATCTCGTCCTTGAACAGGTAGAGCGCCCCCGTGGTCGAGAGCAGGATCAGGAACGGCAGGCAGATCAGCCCGGCATAGAAGTGCCAGCGCCACACGGCGCGGTAGACCGCCTCGCGGGAGAGGCGAATGGGCGCGGCGAACGACGCGGCGGCGCCGGTGAGGGGGGAGGGCATGGTCGTCCTGGACGGTCGCGAGCGCTCGGGGCCGCGCCTCGCGGGCACGGCCGATCCATCGAACCCGTCCGGTCTGGCGGACGGTCGGTCGGGGATCGGGGCGCCGGCCGCACCGAAGCTCGGCGGCGGACGAAGGGCGCCCTCAGGCGACGGGCGGTGCCCGCGGTTGTGCGTCTCGTTCGGGGGGCGCCCGGGGCTGCGCGGCCGCGTGCGGGCGCCACGCCACGGCGACGCGGCGCCGGCTTGGCCAGACGACGCCGGTGGGCATGAGGGACGGCAGGTCGAGGCTCGCCACGGCCTGGGCCGCCGTACAGCAGGACACGTGCACGTGGACGGGAGCGGGCGCGTCCGGCCCGGCCTCGCCCGCCTCGTGCAGGCACAGGGCGGGGTCCACCCCGGGGGGCGACAGGGGCACGGCGGTCCCCAGGATGGCCTGCAGGCACAGGGCGTAGAGCGCGATCACGGCGATGATCGCGCGGCGGCTCGCTCCCCTGGGCCGATCTGCCTGCATGGAAGCGGGTAAAGGCGAGGCCCGCCGCCCCGTCAATGCCTGTCCGGGGAGCGGAGGCCGGGCGCGACGTTTTTCATCGGGGCTGTGGCCCGCACGCGTCGGGTCGGGCGGGACCAAACCGGCCCAGCGGCGTTGGGGCCAGGATGACTCAGACGATGACCCAGACCCCGAACCTTCCCGCACCCCTGACCGATGGCGAACCGCGCCTCGGCTTCTGCTGCAAGTTCATCCTCGAAGCCCCGCCGGAGAGCTTCAAGACCCTGAAGGCCGCCCGCGAGGCGGCCCTGGAGATGAACCTCAGCCACGTCACCATGGCCAACCTCACGCGCCTCGCGCCTGCGGACCGCCGAGTGAAGCTGGAGGATCTGGCCCGCCACAACCTCGGCGCCCTAGAGCGGCAGATCGCCTGGGTCGCCGCGCGTCCGCCCCTCGAGCGGCTGCTGCGCATGGCGAGCAACGTGCTCCCCGGCTACACGCACCCGGTGGCGAGCGACATCTACGCCGAGCCGGGCCTGCGCGCCCTGATCGAGCCGGGGCTCGCCCGCATCGGCGATCTCGCCCGGGCGGCCGGCGTGCGCCTCAGCTTCCATCCCGGTCAGTTCTGCGTCATCGCCTCGCGCAACCCGTCCGCGCAGGCGAACGGCATCGCCGAGTTCGAGTATCACGCCGAGGTGATGGCGCTGATGGGGTACGGCTCCGGGTGGCACCCGTATGGGGCGCACATCAACATCCATGTCGGCGCCCGCGACCCCGGCGTCGAGGGGTTTCGCGCGAGCCTGCCCCTGCTCTCGCAAACGGCGCGCGACCTCATCACCGTCGAGAACGACGAGAACGCCTTCGGCCTCGACACGGTGCTGCAACTCGCCGACGTCGTACCAGTGGTGCTCGACCTCCATCACCACTGGGTCGAGAGTGGCGGCGCCTACATCGAGCCCGAGGATCCGCGCATCGCGCAGGTGCGCGATTCGTGGCGCGGCGTGCGCCCCATCGCGCATATCAGCGTCTCGCGGGAGAATCTCCTGGCGGACACCGACCCCGAGGCCGCACCCGATTTCGTCGCGCTCTCGGCCGCCGGCCATTCCCGCCGCGACCTCGCGGCCCATTCGGACATGATGTGGAACCGCGCCGTCAACGCCCTCGTCGGCCGGCACCTCGCCTGGGCGGATTTTGAGATCGAGGCGAAATCGAAGAATCTCGCCTCAGGTCAGATCGCCGCGCAGGTCGCCCCCGGCCTCGCTTCCGCGACGAAGGCGGCGGCCTGAGCCTCATCGAGTGAGTCCCATCGAGTGAGTTCCGTGGAGTGAGTCCCGTGGAGCAGGAGCTGCGCGAGCCCCCGGTCCTGCCGGGCGAGGCGACGCGGGACGAGGTCCGCATCGGCTGGCTGCGCCAGCAGATCGGTCGCCTGCGCAAGCGTATGCCCTTGCGCCGGCGCCTCGTCGGCGGGGCCGCGCACGGGCTGATGTCGGCGTCCGCCGCCCTCATCGCCTACATGCCGACCCAGGCGCTGAACCTCCGCGAGGGATTCTGGAGCGCCATCACGGCCATCGCGGTGGTGCAGACGGAGTTCCGCGCCACCCGCACCATGGCCCGCGACCAGTTCCTGGGCGCAGCCACGGGCGGCCTCATCGGTCTTGGCGTGCTCAGTACCGTGGGTCAGGACCTCGTCGCCTACGCGGTCGCCGTCATCCTCTCGCTCACCGCGTGCTGGCTCCTCAACGTCGCGAGCGCCGGGCGCCTCGCCGGCATCACCGCCACCATCATCCTGCTCGTGCCCCATGTCGGCACCGCCCAGCAGATGTTCGGCTCACGCCTCCTCGAGGTCGGTTGGGGCGTCACCGTCGCCATCGCGGTGGGCTGGGTGGCGACACGGATGATGCGCCATCCCGAGGATGGGGCCTGACCGCAAAGGATTGGTTTACCATTCCGGCACAGGATCGCGCCGTGCCGGCTCCCGATGCTGCCGGCGGCCGGCGGCTGCTCCTTCGAGCGCCCAGGCCTCACGGAGAGCGCTCACCATGATGTCCCGCGCGGAACGCACGCCTCTCACCGATTGGTGGTGGACCGTCGATCGCGGCCTGCTGGCGGGCCTCGGCGCCCTCATGGTGGCCGGCCTCGTCTTCCTCATGGGCGGCGGTCCGCCGGTGGCCGAGAAGATCGGCCTGCCGACCTTCCACTTCCTCAACCGGCAGGCGCTCTACCTCGCGCCGACCCTGCTGATCATCGTGGCCGTGTCGTTCCTGTCCCTGCGCCACATCCGGCGCGTGGCCCTGGCGACGTGGCTCATGGGCGTGGTCCTGTGCGTGCTCGCCGGCAAGTTCGGGCCGGAGATCAAGGGCGCGCATCGCTGGATCCAGTTCGGCCCCTTCGGCCTGCAGCCGTCGGAATTCGTCAAGCCCGCCTTCGTGGTGGTGGCCGCCTGGGCCTTCTCGGAGGGCGCCCAGCGCCGCGACATGCCTGGCGGCCTGCTGGCGATCCTGCTCCTGCCCATCACCATCGTGCCCCTCGTGCTCCAGCCGGATTTCGGCCAGACCATGCTCATCACTATCGTGTGGTGCGCGCTGTTCTTCGTGGCCGGCCTGCACTGGTTCTGGGTCGCGGGCCTCGGCATCGCCGGACTGCTCGGCGTCGGCGTCGCCTACCGCTTCCTGTACCACGTGCGCGAGCGCATCGACCGGTTCATGAACACCGAGTCCGGCGACAACTTCCAGGGCTTCTGGGCGCACGAATCGTTCAACGCCGGCGGCTGGCTCGGCGTCGGGCCGGGCGAGGGCCTGGCCAAGCGCCACCTGCCCGACGCGCACACCGACTTCCTGTTCTCGGTGATCGGCGAGGAGTTCGGCGTCCTCGTCTGCCTCGGCCTCGTGTCGCTGTTCGCCTACCTGGTCATGCGCGGCCTGAAACTCGCCCGGCGCACGGACGACACCTTTTCGCGCCTGGCGATCACGGGTCTGGTCACCTTGTTCGGGCTCCAGGCCTGCATCAACATGGCGGTGAACGTCCAGCTGATGCCCGCCAAGGGCATGACCCTGCCGTTCGTCTCCTACGGCGGCTCGTCGATGCTGTCCCTGGCCCTCGGCATGGGCTTCCTCGTCGCCTTGACCCGCAAGCGCCCGCGCACCACCACCCTGAGCCAGAAGCCGCCGGGGACCGCCCCGGCGACCGTCGCCGGAGTGATGCGTTGACCGTCGCCACCGCTACCATCCTCCTGTGTGCCGGCGGCACGGGCGGCCACCTGTTTCCGGCCGAGAGCCTCGCCCACGTCCTGCGCGCGCGCGGGATGCGGGTGGTGCTCGCCACCGACGCGCGGGTCGATTCCATCGCCACGGGGTTTCCAGCCTCCGAGATCGTCACCATCGCGTCGGCCACGCCTTCGGGCCGGTCCCCGGTGAAGCGCGGCCTCGCCCTCCTCACCCTGGGGCGCGGCTTCGGCGTCGCCGCGCGGCAGATCAAGCGCCTCGATCCCGCCGCCATCGTGGGCTTCGGCGGCTACCCCACGGTGCCGCCCATGCTCGCCGGGCAGATCCTGCGGGTGCCGACGGTTCTGCACGAGCAGAACGCCGTCATGGGCCGGGCCAACGCCTTCCTGGCCCGCGGCGCGCGGGCCATCGCCACGGGCTTCCGGGAGGTCCGCGGCGTGCCCCTCAAGGCGCTGGCGCCCCACACCCACACGGGCAATCCCCTGCGCCCGGCGGTGATCGCGGCCGCGGCCACGCCCTATCCCTCCGTCGGGCCAGGCGACCCCCTCCACCTCCTCGTCTTCGGCGGCAGCCAGGGCGCGCGGGTGATGGGCGAGGTGGTGCCCAAAGCCATCGCGAGCCTGCCGGCGGACCTGCGCGCCCGCCTCCACCTCGTCCAGCAGGTGCGGGCCGAAGATCTCACGGCGGTGCAGAACCTCTATCTCGGCCTCGGCCTCGGCGGTTTCGAGGCGGCGCCCTTCTTCAAGGACCTGCCGTCCCGCATGGCCGCCGCCCACCTCGTCGTCGGGCGGTCCGGCGCCTCCACGGTCTCGGAACTCGCCGCCATCGGCCGGCCGTCGATCCTGGTGCCGCTCCCCGGGGCGCTGGATCAGGATCAGGCCGCCAACGCCGCGACCCTGGCCTCCATCGGCGCGGCCCTGGCGATTCCCCAGAGCCAGTTCACGCCCGATCGCCTCGCGGCCGAACTCGTGGACCGCTTCACGGAGGGTGGGAAATTGACCGCGGCGGCGGCAGCGGCCAAAAGCGCGGGCATCCACGACGCCGCCGAACGCCTCGCCGACATCGTCGTCGCCACGGCCGCCCGCACCTGATCTTCCCCTCCATGGGCGCCGCCTCGGGTGCGCCCGGCCTGGACTGGTTCATCCCATGAAGCTGCCCGACAAGCTCGGCCCCATCCACTTCATCGGCATCGGCGGCATCGGCATGTCCGGCATCGCCGAGGTGATGATGAACCTCGGCTACACCGTCCAGGGCTCCGACGCCTCGGACAACGCCAACGTCCGACGTTTGGCCGAGAAAGGCATCCGCACCTTCGTCGGCCACAGCGCCTCGAACGTTGAGGACGCCGCCCTCGTGGTCGTCTCCACGGCGATCCAGCGCGACAACCCCGAACTCGTCGCCGCCCGCGAGCGCCGCCTGCCGGTGGTGCGCCGGGCCGAGATGCTGGCCGAGCTCATGCGCTTCAAGTCGTGCGTCGCCATCGCGGGCACCCACGGCAAGACCACCACGACGTCCCTGGTCGCGACCCTGCTCGACGCCGGCAACATGGACCCCACGGTCATCAACGGCGGCATCATCAACGCCTACGGCACCAACGCCCGCATGGGCGAGGGCGAGTGGATGGTGGTGGAGGCCGACGAATCCGACGGCACCTTCCTCAAGCTGCCGGCCGATGTCGCCATCGTCACCAACATCGACCCCGAGCACCTCGACCATTTCGGCTCGTTCGACGCGGTCAAGGACGCGTTCCGGCGCTTCATCGACAACATCCCGTTCTATGGCTTCGCCGTGATGTGCATCGACCACCCGGTGGTGCAGGACCTCGTCGGGCACATCGAGGACCGCCGTATCATCACCTACGGCGAGAACCCGCAGGCCGATGTGCGCCTCATCGACATCGATCTGCGTGGCGGCCAGAGCAAGTTCCGGGTGATGATCCGCGACCGGCGGCCGGGCTTCCGCATCGAGATGGAGGACCTTGTCCTGCCGATGCCGGGCAAGCACAACGCCCTCAACGCCACGGCGGCGCTCGCCGTCGCGCACGAGCTCGGCGTCGAGCCGGAGGCGATCCGCAAGGCGCTCGCCGGCTTCGGCGGGGTCAAGCGCCGCTTCACCAAGACCGGCGAGTGGAACGGCGCCCTGATCTTCGACGATTACGGACACCATCCCGTGGAGATCAAGGCGGTGCTCAAGGCCGCCCGCGCCTCCACGGACGGCAACGTGGTGGCCATCGTCCAGCCCCACCGCTACACCCGGCTGGCCTCCCTGTTCGACGATTTCTGCACCTGCTTCAACGACGCCGACACGGTGATCGTCGCCCCCGTCTACGCCGCCGGGGAACCCCCCATCGAAGGCATGGACCGCGACGGCCTCGTCGCGGGCCTCAAATCGCGCGGCCACCGCGATGCCATCGCCCTGGACCGCTCCGAGGATCTCGCCGGCATCGTCGCCGGGCGGGCGAAGGCGGGCGACTACGTCGTGTGCCTGGGCGCGGGCAACATCACCCAATGGGCCTACGCCCTGCCGGGCGAGCTGGCGGCGCTCGGGGGGGTGGCGGGGTGACAGACGCTCACGCGGCCTTGGCGTCCGGCAGAAGATCGTCCGGATCGACGCCGAGCACTGCGGCGAGAGATCGGTAGTCCGTGGTGTCGCCCGCGTATGCGCCTTGCTCCATCGCCGCGAGATCAGGCTCCGTGATGCCGGCCCGTTCGGCCAGCGCCGCCGCAGCCATGCCGCGGCGCTCGCGCCAGAAAACGAGGGGCGTCGGCGCCGCGCGCAGGGCATCGAGGTCGGCCTCGCTCAACAGCTCGTCGGCGCCTGTATCGAGCCGCCTCCGCGAAGCGGCGAGGTCGCGTGGATCCGACGCGTCCTCGGCCAGGGCGACGAGGCGTTCGAACTCGGCTTCGGGAAGAATGACGATCGCTTCGCCGGCCGGCGTTCTCGTGCGGACGGTGGTCATGTCGCTGGTCCTAATCGTAGATCGACCCACGCGGTCCGACATCATGCACAATGACCCGATCGGGCTCGTTCGTGAAAATCACCCGCCAATCGCCGACGCGGCGGCGACAGCCGTCCTGACCTTTCAGGGCCTTGATGTTGTTGACCAGGGCGTCCGGATCTTCGGCGAGTTGGCGCAGTTTGGCGCGGATCAGGGCCTCCGTCGTCGCCGGCATCCGGCTCAGGGCACAGGCCGCCGGGCGGGTGAAAACGATCGCCCTGTCCATGCCCCCACCCGCCCATCGGCTCTGCAATTTTTAATTGATTATGCCGAAAGGCACCAGCACCCATGACCGCCTTCCCCGATCTCACCCCCGCCTTCCCCGATCTCACCCCCGCCATCCGCGCGGCCGCGCCCGCCCTGCGCGGGCGCCTCATCGCCAACCAGCCCCTGTCCGACCTGACCTGGTTCCGGGTCGGCGGGCCGGCGCAGGTGCTGTTCACCCCGGCCGATGCGGAGGATCTCGCCGCCCTGCTGGCCGGCCTCGACCCGGAGATCCCCGTCACGGTGATCGGCCTCGGCTCGAACCTCATCGTGCGCGACGGCGGCGTGCCGGGCGTGGTCGTGCGCCTCGGCGGCAAGGCCTTCGGGTCGGTCGCGATCGACGGCGATCACCTGCGCGTCGGTACCGCCGTGCCCGACATGCGCCTCGCCAAGGCGGCGGCGGAAGCCGGCCTCGACGGGCTCGCGTTCTTCCGCGGCATCCCCGGCTCCATCGGCGGGGCGCTCCGCATGAATGCCGGGGCCCATGGCGGCGAGACCACGGACGTGCTGATCGTTGCCGAGGGCGTCGACCGGAAGGGCGACCGGCGGACGTTCGGCCACGCCGAGATGGGGTTCGCCTACCGCCACAGCGGGGCCCCCGACGACGTGATCTTCACCCATGCCGTGTTCCGGGGCCGTCCGGGTGATCGCGAAAGCATCGAGGCCGAGATGGATCGGGTCACGGCGGCGCGCGAGGCCGCCCAGCCCATCCGCGAGCGCACCGGCGGCTCGACCTTCAAGAACCCGCCCGGCGGCAAGGCCTGGCAGCTCGTCGACGCCGCCGGCTGCCGGGGCCTGCGGGTCGGCGGTGCCGAGGTCTCGCCCATGCACTGCAACTTCCTGATCAACCGCGATGGCGCCACGGCGGCCGACATCGAGGGCCTCGGCGAGGAGGTGCGCCGGCGCGTGCGCGAGACCAGCGGCGTCGACCTACATTGGGAGATCAAGCGCATCGGCCTCGACGCCTCCGCTGTAAGTCGGTAAGTCGTAAGGACGCTTCTGGAGTACAGCCATGGCCCACGCCGTTCGAACCGCCTATTCCAAGGTTTCCGTGAAAAGCCAGACGGTCCTGCCCGCCGAGGTTCGCGCCAAGCTCGGGATCGCGCCCGGAGACCGCCTTCGCTATGTGCTGACGGCCGATGGGATCCGGATCGAGAAGGCGCAGCCGGAGGTTGAGGACCCGTTCGTGACCTTCACGGAATGGGCGAGCCCCATCGACGACGAAGACTATGCCAACCTCTGACCGTCAGGCGCTCGTCGCCGGCACCGTCATTGTCGTGCCTTTTCCATACTCCGATCGTCTCGCGGAAAAGCGCCGCCCGGCCGTCGTTGTCTCCGGTCCCGCCGTGGCCGAGGCCGGCTTGGTTTGGATCGCCATGATCACCAGCGCACGCCATGCGAACAGGGCGGGAGACCTTCCGATTTCGGACCTCGAAGCTGCCGGTCTCGAAACCGCTTCGATGGTGCGCCCGTCCAAGATTGCCTGCATCGAGCCGTCGCGCATCCTGCGCCGAATCGGCGCCTTGCCGGTCCATGCCGCCGAGGCGGTCTTTGACGCCGTCCGCATTCGGATTGGTCCCGTCTGATCCCTTGTCCTGTCCGCATCCGCCTTCCGGAGCCTCCCATGTCTCAGCACGTCGCCGTCCTCATGGGCGGGTGGTCCTCCGAGCGCCCGGTCTCGCTCAATTCCGGCAACGCCTGCGCCGAGGCCCTGGAGGGCCGCGGCTACCGGGTGACCCGCGTCGATGTCGGACCGGACATCGCCACGGTGCTCACCGACCTAAAGCCCGACGTCGCCTTCAACGCCCTGCACGGGCCGGCGGGCGAGGACGGCACGATCCAGGGCCTGCTGGAGCTGCTGCGCATTCCCTACACCCACTCGGGCGTGCTCGCCTCGGCGCTCGCCATGCACAAGGAACGTGCCAAAACGATCATGCGGGCGGCCGGTGTGAGCGTTCCCGAGGGCCGCGTCGTTAACCGTCATGCGGCCGCGAAGTCACACCTGCTGACGCCGCCCTACGTGCTCAAGCCGGTGGCCGAGGGCTCGTCCATGGGCGTCGTCATCGTGCGCGACGCGAGCGCCCCGCCGCCCCGGGACGTCGGCCGGGCGGATTGGGGCTACGGCGATGATATCCTTATCGAAACCTACGTCGCCGGACGCGAGCTGACCTGCGCGGTGATGGGCGACAAGGCCCTCGGGGTGATCGAGATCAAGACCGCCTCGGGGGACTGGTACGACTACGATGCGAAGTACGCCGAAGGGGGGTCGATCCACGTCCTCCCGGCAGAAATTAAACCAAATCTTTACCAGCGTGTCCAAGAGTTGTCGTTAACGGCGCATCAAGCACTCGGGTGCCGGGGCATCAGCCGTGCGGACCTCCGCTTCGACGACACACCGGGTGGAACCGGTGCCCTCGTCGTCCTGGAGGTCAACACGCAACCCGGCATGACGAAGACGAGCCTTGTGCCGGAGATCGCAGCCCACGCTGGTCATAGTTTCGGTGAGCTCGTCCAATGGATGGTGGAGGACGCAACGTTGGGCCGCTGAGCGGGTCGGGTCATTCCGGCGGCGCAGGCTTCGCCCCGGCCCGCGCCCTGCGCGACGCCGTGACCGCACGCCTGCGGCGCCTGGGTCCGGGCCGCCGCTCGCGCCTCGCCCTGCCCATCGAGCGGCGCATCCCGCGCCACCTCGGCACCCTGGCCATGTCCGTGTCCTTCGCCGCCCTGGCGCTGACGGGCTTCGTCGCCAGCGGCCGCTACGAGCGCTTCGTCCTCGAGAACGGCCGCCCCTTCGACATTCTCGCGCGCCTGGCCGGCTTCGGCGTCGAGCGCGTCACCATCGCGGGGATCGCTCGCCTCTATGAGCGCGAAGTGCTCCAGGCCGCCGGCATCGACGGCCACTCGTCGGTGGTGTTCCTCGACGTCAACGAGGTCCGCGACCGGCTGATGCAGGTGCCCCTCATCGCCAGCGCCTCCGTGCGCAAGGTGTACCCGAACGAGATCGTCATCACCCAGGTCGAGCGCGAGCCCGCCGCCCTGTGGCAGCGCAACGGAATCATCTCGGTCATCGCCGCCGACGGCAAGGTGATCGACGAGATGCGGGACGACCGCTACGCCGCGCTCCCCCTCGTGGTGGGGGAGGGCGCCAACGAGCGCCTCAAGGATTACCTCGCCCTCATCGAGGCCGCCGGCACCCTCGCCGAGCGGGTCAAGGCCGGAACCTACGTCTCCGGCCGGCGCTGGACGCTCAAGCTCGACGGCGTCGACATCCGCCTGCCCGAGACCGGGGCGGCGGACGCGCTCGCCCGCCTCGTGCGCCTCGAGCGCGACAACCGCATCCTCGAGAAGGACATCATCGCGGTGGACCTGCGCATGCCCGACCGGGTGGTGGTGCGGCTCACCGAGGAAGCCGCCGCCGCCCGCGCGGAATCCCAGAAGAAGCCCAAGGCCAAGGGAGCCGCCACGTGACCCGCGACATGAGCCGCACGATCCGTCCGGCGCATCCCGCGTCCACGCCGACTGTCCCCGCGTTCCCGGCCCGGTAGCACCATGCACCACCAGCACGGCCTCACCCCGCGGCTCAAGCCGCTCTCCGCCCGACGGAGCACCACCCTCTCGGTGCTCGACATCGGGACGAGCAAGATCGTCTGCCTCATCGCCGAGCTTCAGCCGGCCGAGGCGCTCTCGACCCTGCGCGGTCGCACCCACTTCGCCCGCATCATCGGCATCGGCCACCAGCGCTCGCAGGGGCTGAAGGGCGGCGCCATCGTCGATCTCGAAGCCGCCGAGGGCGCCATCCGCCAGGCGGTCCACGCCGCCGAGCGCATGGCCAAGGTCGAGGTGCAGTCCGTCATCGTCAACATGTCGGGCGGCCGCATCGGCTCCCAGCATTTCGAGGCCCGGGTCAACACCCGCACGGGCACCGTCACGGGGACGGACGTGGAGCGCGTGCTGGAGACGGCCTCCGCCCACGGCGTCAGCCCCGGCCGGGCCGTGCTCCACGCCCTGCCCACGGGCTACGCCATCGACGGCCAGGGCGCGGTCATCGACCCGTCGGGCATGATGGGCGACGCGCTGGGCGTCGATCTCCACGTGGTCACCGGCGAGGCCGCCGCCGCCCGCAACCTCATGCTGGCGGTGGAGCATTGCCACCTCGGCGTCGAGGCGGTCATCGCCACCCCCTACGCCGCGGGCCTGTCGGCGCTCGTCGACGACGAGGCCGAGATGGGCGTCTGCGTCGTCGACATGGGCGGCGGCACCACCAGCGTCGGCGTGTTCTCCGGCGGCCACCTCGTCCATGTCGACGCCATCGCGGTCGGCGGCCACCACGTCACCATGGACATCGCCCGCGGCCTCTCCACCCGGGTCGCGGCCGCCGAGCGCCTGAAGACCCTCTACGGCTCGGCGCTTCCCACGGCGTCGGACGACCGCGACATGATCGCGATCCACGGGGTCGGCGAGGACGAGGGCGACGCCCCCACCCACGTGCCGCGCTCGCAGCTCGTGCGGATCATCCGCCCGCGCGTCGAGGAGGTCCTCGAACTCGTGCGGGACCGCCTGCGCAACGCAGGCTTCTCGGCCCAGGCCGGGCGCCGGGTGGTGCTCACGGGCGGGGCGAGCCAGCTCGTCGGCCTGCCGGAAGTCGCCCGCCGGGTGATGGAGGGGCAGGTCCGCATCGGCCGGCCGCTCGGCATCCGCGGCCTCCCCGAGGCCGCCAAGGGACCCGCCTTCTCGGCGGCGGTGGGGCTCCTGGTCTACCCGCAGGTGGCCCACGCGGAGCACTTCGAACCACGTGGGCACGGCGCCTTCGCGGGCACCGGAACGGACGGCTACTTCTCGCGCGTCGGACGCTGGCTCCGCGAGAGTTTCTAGAGGAACGACCGCCGTCGCGCCCCAAACCCCCGGCATCGGGGGTGGGCGCGAACGGCCAGACGAGAATCGGCGCCTCCCTCCATCGAGGCGTCAAATGAAACGTGAAAGGCACGAGAGGCTCGACACCCATGGCCATCAGTCTGCAGGCACCTGACATCCGGGAACTGAAGCCCCGCATCACCGTCTTCGGCGTCGGTGGAGCCGGCGGCAACGCCGTCAACAACATGATCGAATCCGGCCTGCTCGGCTGCGAGTTCGTCGTTGCCAACACGGATGCCCAGGCCCTCACCTCCTCCAAGGCCGAGCGCGTGATCCAGATGGGTCTCGGCGTGACGCAGGGGCTCGGCGCCGGCTCGCACCCGGAGGTCGGCTCGGCCGCCGCCGACGAGGTCATCGACGAGATCCGCGACCAGCTGTCCGGCGCCCACATGTGCTTCATCACCGCCGGCATGGGCGGCGGCACCGGCACCGGTGCGGCCCCCGTCATCGCCCGCGCGGCCCGCGACATGGGCATCCTCACCGTCGGCGTCGTCACCAAGCCCTTCCAGTTCGAGGGCGTGCGCCGGATGCGCACGGCGGAGGCCGGCATCCAGGAGCTCCAGGCCGCCGTCGACACGCTCATCGTGATCCCGAACCAGAACCTGTTCCGGGTCGCCAACGAGAAGACCACCTTCGCCGACGCCTTCGCCATGGCCGACCAGGTGCTCTACTCGGGCGTCGCCTGCATCACCGACCTCATGGTCAAGGAAGGCCTCATCAACCTCGACTTCGCCGACGTCCGCGCGATCATGCGCGGCATGGGCAAGGCCATGATGGGCACCGGTGAGGCCTCCGGTGAGAACCGCGCCAACCGGGCGGCGGAAGCGGCCATCGCCAACCCGCTCCTCGACGACGTGTCGATGAAGGGCGCCCGCGGCCTGCTGATCTCCATCACGGGCGGCAACGACCTCACCCTCTACGAGCTCGACGAGGCCGCCACCCGCATCCGCGAGGAGGTCGACTCGGACGCCAACATCATCCTCGGCGCCACCTTCGACGAGAGCCTCGACGGCATCATCCGCGTCTCCGTGGTCGCCACCGGCATCGAGCCGGCCCTGATCACGGCCCATTCGCAGAACAACCCCGAGATCCAGCAGACCGAGCAGCGGATCGCCGAGGTGGCCGAGCGGCTTCGGGCGGAAGCGAGGGCCCGGGCGGCGCAGCCCGCCACCACCTTTCGCGCCCCCGGACAAGACCAGCCCCTGACCGCTCCCGCAGCCGCCCCGGTCGTCGCCCCCGTCGCTCCGGCGCCGGTCCAGGCTCCGCGCCCCGCCCTGTCGGAGGCCATGGCCCCCGTCGAGCCAGTGCGGATGGAGATGGCCCCCGTCATCCGCGACGAGGTCGTGCTGACCCAGACCCAGCCCCGCGCCGCCATGGCGTACGAGCCGGCCCCTCTGCCGCTGCCGGAGCCGGCTCCCCTCCAGGCCGCCGGCCCGTTCGTGCCGCCGCGCCCGGCCGTTGCCGTCGCCCGCGCGCCGCGCATGCCGCAGATCCAGGACCTGCCGATGCCGGCCCAGGCCCAGCTCCGCGCCAGCCGCGGCGAAGAGCCGGCGGAGCCCGCCGCCGATACCAAGCGGATGACGCTCCTGCGCCGCCTCGCCACCGTCGGCTTCGGCGGACGCCGCGAGGAGGCCGAGGCCGCCCCCGTGCCGGTGCCGGTGCGCGCTCCGGCCAGCCCTGTGCCGCAGGCCCCCGCCGACTACGCCAAGCGGGCGCCCGCGCCCGTCGCCCAGGGCTACCGCCCGGCCCAGGGCAACCTCGACCCGCAGGGCCGGGTACAGGCCCCGCAGGCCCGGATGATGGACGACGATCAGCTCGAGATCCCGGCCTTCCTCCGTCGCCAGGCCAACTGAACGCCCCGGACGGGGCCCATCTCCGTCCGGTCTGATGTGTTTTTGCAACGCACCCGGGGTCTTGCGACCTCGGGTGACGTGCGTGGTCAAGCGATTGATCGCGCAGAGGTTTTTCGATCGCTCTCCAAACGCTGCATTGTAACACAGCGTAAGAATCCGTGATTTGGTCCCGGTTTGGGGCGGGGCTATACGAATTTTGGAACGAAAAGCGCGGCGGTTTCGCCGCCCGCGCTCGCGGGGCTTCAAGCAGCGGACGGATCACGGGAACGACTTGCCTCCCTCGAAGGAGGCCTGCGTTCGATCACGGCCGAGGGCTATGGAATGCGAACGAACCATCAAACGACACTCAAGGCACCGGCCACCCTCAGGGGGATCGGCGTGCATTCCGGGAACCCGGCGGAGATCACCCTCCACCCCGCGCCGGCGAACCACGGAATCGCGTTCCTCCGCACCGGCATGCCCACCGGCAACGATCGCCTCATCAAAGCCCACCACGCCTGCGTGTCCGCCACCGAACTCTGCACCGTCATCGGCGATGTCCAGACGGGCGCCGTGGCCACCATCGAGCACCTGATGTCCGCCCTCTACGGGCTCGGGCTCGACAACGTCCTCGTCGAGATCGACGGCCCCGAGATGCCGATCCTCGACGGCAGCGCCCGTCCCTTCGTGCAGGCCATCGACGCCGTCGGCCTCACCACCTGCGGCGCCGCCCGGCGCTGGATCAAGGTTCTGCGCCCCGTCCGCATCGAGGTGGACCGCGCTTTCGCCGAACTCCGCCCCATCGACCGCGGCTTCCGCCTCGACGTGGAGATCGATTTCGAGAACCCGGTGATCGGCCGCAGCCGCAAGGCCATGGACCTCACCCCCTCCGCCTATCGCCGCGAGATCGCGGGCGCGCGCACCTTCGGGATGATGCGCGACGTCGAACGCTACTGGAAGGCCGGGTTTGCCCTGGGCGCCTCCCTCGAGAACACCGTCGCGGTGGGCGAGACGGCGGTCGTGAACCCCGAGGGCCTGCGCTACGCCGACGAGTTCGTCCGCCACAAGTTCCTCGACGCCGTCGGCGACCTCGCGCTTGCCGGCCTGCCGCTCCAGGGCGCCTACCGCTCCTATTGCGGCGGCCACCGCATGAACGTCGGCGTGCTGACCGCCCTGTTCTCCGACCGGGCCAACTACGCCATCGTCGAAGCCGCCAGCCCGCGCCGCGAGACCAGCCTCGCCGAATTCGGCAACAGCCTCGGCCTCGCCGCCTTCGCGGGCGAACTCTGACATCGGGATCTGTAGCGGGCCCGCAACATCCGGTCCGCAAATCGGTGGGCTCAGGGCAAAGGCCGAGCCGGCCGCCGTTTTCACGCCCAAATCGCGCGCCACGGTGAATCGTCCGTGAAACGGGGCAAGGTCCGCTGGGCAACGCAGCCGGACCGTGGCATCACGCCGTCAGCCACGCGACCGACACCTGTGATGGCTTGACGACGCGCGTCCCGAGCGGGCCGCCTGTTGGGGGAAGTACCGGAATGCGCCTCACTCATCCGAACCGCGGTGCGATGGCGGCCGTGCTTCTCACGCTCTGCGGCGTGGGCCTCGGCGGCTGCGACGCCCTCGATTCGATCAACCCCTTCGCTGAGAAGTACAAGCCGGAAGTCGTGCCGGATGTTCCTGCCGACAAGCTCTACAGCGACGGCCTGGCGCGGATGGAGGACAAGGACTACGAGGGCGCCTCGAAGAAATTCGGCGAGCTCGACAAGGCCTACAGCTATTCCGACTGGTCGCGCCGTGCGCTGCTGATGACGGCCTACTCGAACTACGAGGGCCAGAAGTACGACGACGCCATCTCGGCCTCGAAGCGCTACCTCCAGCGCCACCCGGCGAGCAAGGACGCGGCCTACGCCCAGTACCTGATGGCGATGTCGCACTACAAGCAGATCCCCGACGTGACCCGCGATCAGGATCGCTCGGAGAAGGCGCTCGCCGGACTGCAGGAGCTCGTCCAGAAGTATCCGACCTCGGAATACGCGACCGACGCCAAGGCCAAGATCCAGATCACCCGCGACCAGCTCGCCGGCAAGGAGATGGAGGTCGGCCGCTTCTACCTCGAGCGTCGCAACTTCCCCGCCGCCATCAACCGCTTCCGCGATGTGGTGAGCAAGTACCAGACGACCCGCCACGCGGAGGAAGCCCTGGAGCGCCTCGTCGAGGCCTATATGGCGCTCGGCATCACCGCCGAGGCGCAGACAGCCGCCGCCGTGCTGGGCCACAACTTCCCCGACAGCCCCTGGTACAAGGACGCCTTCGCGCTCCTGCAGAACGGCGGCCTGGAGCCGCGCGAGGAAAAGTCCTCGTGGCTGAGCAAGGTCTATCGCGGCGTCGTCGGCCGGACCGCCGAAGCGCAGTGACCTGAGCCAGCGGCCCCGCTCGGGGCCGCCGTTCGACCGCCCGACCCAGGTAGGAGGGGGGGCTTCCAGTTCGAAGTTACCGCGGTTTCCGAGGCGGACCATACCACCGCCGATCATCGACTTTGTATCACCTTTTCCGAAAGCGGAGATCCACCGCTTGGGTCCATGTTCTCTGCTTTTGGAGCGACGTCACCGCCTCATGCTCGTACGCAGAACGACCCGGCTGTTGCGGAAGGTCGGCATCCTCCCTCCGATTCATCGACCGATGCCGACGCCGGTTTCGGTCCCGATCGATGACGCTCCTGCACCCGTTCAGCCGCGGATGACGGCGGATGGTCGCTACGTCATAACTGCCGAACTCAAGGCGACGCTGAATGCACGCGGCGTCGATTCCGCGCCGCCGCCGGACGGCCGGGTGCTTCCGCCCAACAGCGTCTTCGAGCCGCCCTGCTCCCTGCAGTGGATGGATATCCTAGGCCGGATTTCCGTGGGCAGCTTCAGCTACGGCGTCTCCGGTCACTTCAACAACGTCACGATTGGGCGGTACGTCTCCATCGGCGACGAGGTCCAGATGGGACGGGGCGATCACTCGATCGATTGGCTGAGCACCTCGCCGTTCTTCTATCTGCACGAGACGATCATTCCAGTCGGTCGCGACTTCGCAGACGCCGACGCCTACCATGCGTTCGATCCGGACACGGCCGGAAGCGCGGGGTTCGTTCAAGGCAGTACCATCGTGATTGGGAACGACGTCTGGATCGGCCACCGTGCCTATGTCCGGCCCGGCGTGACCATCGGAACGGGCGCGATCATTGGTGCCTACGCGGTGGTGAGCCGTGATGTTCCGCCGTATGCCATCGTCGTGGGGAATCCGGGCCGGGTCGTCCGCTACCGCTTCGATGAGGCGCTCATCGCGCGTCTGCTCGCCTCGAATTGGTGGACGCTCGCGCCGTGGCAGCTGAAGGGGATCGATGTGTCGCGCCCCGCCGAATCCATCGAAGCAATTGAGCGCCGCGTTGCGGAGTCGGAGCCTTACAAGCCGGATCCCATTCATCTGGTTGATTTGGTCTAGCGACTGCCATCGATGGACCTGCAGCGCTGGACGTTCCATGCTTGGCAGCGCATACGATGCTTTGCTGCTAGGCCGCGGTTCCACGATACCTATCAGTATCTCCTAGAGCGTCCTGAGGAGCGGCACTTCGACCGCTGCGGCTCGGACCTGCGGCACGAGACCCCGTTCTTCTCGAAACGCGTCTACGAGAACAGCCGCCGGAAACGCTTTTTTTCACGCCGGGACGCATATCGGGATTGGCTCGCCGTCGGTCGCACCCGCGGGCTCGAATTCGGCGCAGGGTTGAATACCTATCTAAAAGTCGTTCTTAAGATAAAGGATGACGCGTATTTGCTGCCGAAATGGATGGACTACTATGGTCGTCTCGTTGGGTGGCATAATATCATCGTCATGGACTGTGGGTCGAGAGATGAGGCGTATCTGAGCCTGCTTGCGGAATATAGAGAACGAGTTTTGCTGTTCTCATATCCACATTACTACGACAATCTGCACGACGTTGCGTTCAATTTGAATTTCTATCGATTTGTATCACGAAGCTGCAAGTATCTTTGTGTGGTCGATGCGGACGAGTTCGTGTTCGGCTACCGGGACGGGACCATCGGGGGGGACAATCTGCTCTCGATTCTGTCGGAGGGCGATGAGCCAATCTATCCGGGCACCTGGTATCAGAACATCGCCGCGCCGGCGGAGCGATCCGATGACCGTGCGTGGCAAGGACCGCTGCGCTTCGATGTCTCACGGGATGCGATCGCGGCCGGGACCTTCAACGGAAAGGCGATCGTGCGTTCGAACATCTGCCCCGATCTCACCCATGTCGGTCACAATCTCCACGTTGGGGACGTTGCCGCGCGCATCCGGCCGGACGCGTGCGGCCGGATCGGGGTGCTCCATGTCTCGAATCTTGGCTCCACGCAGGCCAGAATGCGAGTTCTCAGGCACCTGAAGGCCAAGGGTTTGGTTCCGTCGGACATGCCCTCCGACTCCGTCGCGGATTTTCTTGCCGAAGCGATCGCGCGAGGGTCGATCGCTCAAGGCGATCGGCATTACGCGGACCAATTCCTGCGAGCCGGTGAGGTCGCGGCCGCACCGGGGCCCACCTTCGAAACGGATCTGATCGCCCGCTCGGTTCGCGAGAGGAATCCGGACTTCCAGCGACAGATCGAAGCGTTCGATTTCGCTGCGCTGCTTCCCCACTGATCACTTGAGCGGAACGGGCGCCAAGGATGCCCAACTGCATTTTGCGCGTGAACCCGGGAAGCGTTATGGCTAAGAGTGCCCCTGACAGAATCCGTACCTGACGCCGTCCCTCGACCGGACATCACGGTGCGTTGGGACGCAGGTATCCGGTGGAGAGGACCCGTCCCAGTGGAGAGGACCCGCGCCGCAGCATGCTGAGCCAGCTCGCGATCCGCGACATCGTCCTCATCGACAAGCTCGACCTGAACTTTCGCGAGGGCCTCAGCGTCCTGACCGGCGAGACGGGGGCGGGCAAGTCGATCCTGCTCGACGCCTTCGCCCTGGCGCTCGGCGGGCGCGGCGACGGCCGGCTCGTGCGCCACGGCGAGGCGCAGGGCGCCGTGACCGCCGTGTTCGACATCGGCCTCGACCACCCCGCCCGGGCGCTGGCCGCGCAGGCCGACCTCGACACCGAGGGCGATCTCATCCTGCGCCGCATCCAGATGGCCGACGGCCGCACCCGGGCCTTCGTCAACGACCAGCCCGTGGGTGTGCAGGTCCTGCGCGCCATCGGCCTCGCCCTCGTGGAGATCCACGGCCAGCACGACGATCGCGCGCTCGCCGATCCGGGGACGCATCGCGCCATCCTCGACGCCTTCGGTGGCCTCCAGGCGCCCCTCGGTCAGGTGAGCGAGGCCGCCAAGCGCGTACGCGCCGCCCGCGCCAGCCTCGCCGAGCACCGGGCCCGGGTGGAGGCCGCGCGCAAGGAGGTCGACTTCCTGCGCCACGCCGTGGACGAGTTGGAGACCCTCGATCCGAAGGCCGGGGAGGAGACGGCCCTGGCCGAGCGCCGCACGGTGATGCAGCAGGGCGAGAAGGTCGCCCGTGAACTCAACGAGGCCATCGAGGCGTCGGGTGGTCCGGGCGTCGCCCACCTCTCTTCCGCCCTGCGCAAGCTCGAGCGCCGGGCCGGACAGTTGCCCGCCCTGGTCGAGCCCTGCGTCGCCGCCCTCGATGCCGCCCTGACGGCCCTCGACGAGGCCCATACGGTTCTGGACGCCGCCTTGCGCGAGGCCGAGTTCGACCCGCGCGAGTTGGAGCGGGTCGAGGAGCGGCTGTTCGCGCTCCGCGCCGCATCGCGAAAGTACGACGTGCCCGTGGACGATCTCGCGGCGCTGCGCGAGCGCTACGCGTCGGACGTCGCCGCCATCGATGCCGGCGAGGAGGCCCTCGGCGGCCTGGAAAAGACCCTGGCGGGGGCCGAGGCCGCCTACGCCAAGGCGGCGACGAAGCTCACCGAGGGGCGCCGCAAGGCGGCCAAGGCCCTCGACGCGGCGGTGAAGGGCGAATTGCCGCCGCTCAAGCTCGAACGCGCCCGCTTCATCACCGAGATCAGCACCGACCCGGACTCGCGGGATGCCGCGGGCTACGACCGCGTCGAGTTCTGGGCGCAGACCAATCCGGGCACCCGGCCCGGGCCGATGATGAAGGTCGCGTCCGGCGGCGAGCTGTCGCGCTTCATGCTCGCCCTCAAGGTCGTACTCGCCGACAAGGGCTCGGCGCCGACCCTGATCTTCGACGAGATCGACACCGGCGTCGGCGGGGCCGTGGCCGACGCCATCGGCGCCCGCCTGGGGCGCCTCGCCACCCGGGTTCAGGTGGTGGCCGTCACCCACGCGCCTCAGGTGGCCGCCCGGGCCGAGACCCATTTCCTCATCGCCAAGGACCCGGTGAAGGGCAGCGACCGCGTCGCCACCCGGGTCGCGTCCCTGGCCGCCCCGGCCCGGCGCGAGGAGATCGCCCGGATGCTCGCCGGCGCCACCGTGACCGACGAGGCCCGCGCGGCGGCCGCCCGCCTGCTTCAATCGGCGGATGCGTGATGCACCTGGGACACGGACAGCGTTAAGATTTTGTTTACCATGATCGCGGACTCTCACGTGGTGACGGGCACGCGCCTGATTCGGCGTCGGCGTTGAACATCGCTCGAGACGAGGGACTGCGACGTGGACCAGAGAATCACCGGAATGGGCATGGACCACGAACACGACGGGGACGCGCATCCCACGCTGACCGACGAGACGCGCTACCGCCTCGGCAACGCCCTGCGCTCCCTCTACGAGGAGACCTGCGACACGCTGCCGATCCCCGACAGCCAGATCGACCTCCTGCTGCGCCTGCGCCACAAGGAGCGCGACCGCCGCCGGATGGACTGAACGTCCCCTGACTGCGCGGGCCTACCAGCGCCGCGCGCCCGGCCGTCGCCGATATTCCGCCGCCCGGATCAGGGTGAGCACCCGATCGAGGTCGAGCAGGGCTTCGCGCTCCTCGGTGCCGGCCTGCGCGATCGCCTCCGCATTCGTACCGAATTGCTGCTGCTGCTGAACGAGGACGAGCCTGCGCTCCAGGGCCTCGCGCTGCACGTGGAGGTCGAGGAACGCGCCCTCGCCCGGATCGCCCACCGGATCGCCGCCCGACGGCGCCTCTTCGCGGTCCGCTTCGTTCATCGCCATCGTTTCCCCCGAGCCGCATCGTGCCACCACACGGCGCCAAGACACGGTGCTGAGCGCAGGTGTTGCCAACGCACGAAGTCCAAGGACCGTGCCATTCCGCCGCGCCGCCGCGGGGAATGGGCGGGCGCTGTCATCCGTATGTCACGTCGTGGTCATAGAGCCGCACCATCGGGCGGCTAACGGGTCGTGGCGGATCGAGGGCGCGCGGATCGCGCGGGCCCTTCGGTCCCCCCTCCCGCTCGACAGACACGGAGAGCCTCGTGAAACCCTTCGCCTACGCGCTTGCCCTCGGGCTCGCGACCGCCCAGCTCGCCACCTCCGCCCTGGCTGCCGACATCACGGGTGCTGGCGCAACCTTCCCGTTCCCGGTCTATTCCAAGTGGGCCGAGGCCTACCGCAAGGAAAGCGGCATGGGCCTGAACTACCAGTCCATCGGCTCGGGCGGCGGCATCAAGCAGATCCAGGCCAAGACCGTCGATTTCGGCGCCACCGACGCGCCCCTGAAGGGACCGGCCCTCGAGAAGGACGGCCTCGTCCAGTTCCCCACCGTGATGGGCGGCGTCGTCCCCGTGGTGAACATCCCGGGCGTCGAGCCGGGCAAGCTCAAGCTCACCGGCGAGATCGTCGCCGACATCTATGCCGGCAAGATCGCCAAGTGGTCGGATGCCCGCATCACCAAGCTCAACGAAGGCGTGAAGCTCCCCGACGCCAACATCACCCCGGTCTACCGCTCGGATGCGTCCGGCACGACCAACATCTTCACCACCTACCTCTCCCAGGTGTCCGAGCCCTGGAAGAAGGAGTTCGGTGCCGCCACCACGGTGAGCTGGCCCGTGGGCCAGGGCGGCAAGGGCAACGAGGGCGTCACCGCCACCGTCAAGCAGGTCCCCAACGCCATCGGCTACGTCGAGTCCGCCTACGCCAAGCAGAACAAGCTCAGCCACACCCTGCTCCAGAACAAGGCCGGCAAGTTCCCGCAGCCCGACGACAAGGCGTTCCAGGCCGCAGCCGCCAGCGCCGACTGGAAGTCCGCCCCCGGTTTCGGCATCTCGCTGACCGACCAGGCCGGCGAGGACGCCTGGCCGATCACCGCCGCGACCTTCATCCTCGTCTACCGCGAGCCGGCCGACGCGGCCAAGACCGCCGACGTGCTCAAGTTCTTCGACTGGGCCTACAAGAACGGCGACAAGCTCGCCGTCGACCTCGACTACGTGCCGCTGCCCGACAACGTCGTCGGCCTGATCCACGAGGCCTGGAAGACCATCAAGACCAAGGATGGCAAGCCCGTCTACAACAACTGAGCCCTCCTTCACGGAGGACAGGTGATCCATCGACGGGCCCGGTGCATGCGCCGGGCCCGTCCCATGGGCGAAAGTGGGCCCGGCGACGGTGGGCTCGCGTCGGGGCACGCCGCGCTGTAGACGCCGCAGAGAGAAGAGACGATTTCGGATGGGCGCCTTGACTGAACAGATCTCCCTGACGCGGACCGCCGCTCCGGCCCGGCGCAAGCCCGGCGGCCTCGGCGACACCCTGTTTCGGACCGCCTCCTACGCCTCGGCGATCCTCGTCCTCCTCGTTCTCTTCGGCATCCTCGCCTCCATCGCGTATGGCGGCTGGCCGGCCTTCGCCGAGTTCGGCCCCGGCTTCATCACCTCGAGCGCCTGGAACATCGGCCAGGAGCAATACGGTGCCTTCGTCGCCATCGTGGGCACCCTGGCCTCGGCGATCCTCGCTCTCCTCATCGGCGTGCCGCTGTCCCTCGGCATCGCCATCTACCTGACGCAGCTCTGCCCCGGCTGGGCGCGCAAGCCCGTGGCGATGACCATCGAGCTCCTCGCCTCGGTGCCGAGCATCATCTACGGCATGTGGGGCCTGTTCATCTTCGCGCCCCTGTTCGCCCGCTTCGTGCAGATGCCGGTGTCGAACCTAGTGGAGGGGATGCCCATCGTCGGCACCCTGTTCTACGCCCGCGTGCCCTCGGGCGTCGGCATCCTCACCGCCGGCATCATCCTCGCCATCATGATCGTGCCGTTCGTGGCCTCGATCACCCGCGACATGCTCGACCAGATCCCGACGGTGCTGCGCGAGAGCGCCTACGGCATCGGCTGCACCACCTGGGAGGTGGTGCGGCACGTCCTCGTGCCCCAGGCCTCGGTCTCGATCATCGGCGCGATCATGCTCGGCCTCGGCCGCGCCCTCGGCGAGACCATGGCGGTGACCTTCGTCATCGGCAACGCCAACCGCCTCTCGGCCTCGGTGTTCGATCCGGGCTCCACCATCGCGTCCCGCATCGCCAACGAGTTCAACGAGGCCGACGGCCTGCAGCTGAACTCCCTGATGGCGCTCGGCTGCATCCTGTTCGTCATCACCTTCCTCGTCCTGATCGTCGCCCGCCTGCTCGTCCGGCGCGTGAAGGTCGCTTGAGTCCGGCCGGAGACACCACCATGGACGCGCTCAACACCGTCACCGCCGCGCCGCCCCTCCAGGCGAGCCGGGTCCGCTCGGGACGCCGGGTCGCCGACAAGCTGCTCATCGGCGCCAGCACGGTCGCGACCCTCATCGGCATCCTCGTGCTCGGCTCGATCCTGGCCATGCTGATCATCGAGGGCGTGAAGGGGTTCTCGCCGCTCCTCTTCACCGAGCCGACGCCCGGGCCCGGCTCCGAGGGCGGCGGCATCGCCAACGCGATCCTCGGCAGCTTGGTGATGACCTTCCTGGGCATCCTGGTCGCGACGCCGGTGGGCGTCATGGCCGGCACCTTCCTCGCGGAGTACGGCCGCAACTCGAAGCTCGCCGACCTCATCCGCTTCCTCAACGACATCCTGCTCTCGGCACCCTCCATCCTCATCGGCCTGTTCGTCTACACCCTGATGGTGCGGCCCATGGGGAGCTACTCGGGCTGGGCCGGCGCCGTCGCGCTCGCCATCATCGCCACCCCGGTCATCGTCCGCACCACCGAGGACATGCTGCGCCTCGTGCCCTCGACCCTGCGCGAGGCCGGCGCGGCGCTCGGGGCCCCGCCCTCCAAAGTGATCACCGCCATCACGTGGCGCGGGGCCTCCGCCGGCATCGTCACCGGCATCATCCTGGCGCTCGCCCGCATCGCCGGCGAGACCGCGCCGCTCCTGTTTACGGCGCTGAACAACAACAGCTGGTTCTCACCCAACCTCATGGGCGGCGTGCCGAACCTGCCGGTGATGATCTACCAGTTCGCCCTCTCGCCCTACGGCAACTGGCAGCAGCTCGCCTGGGCCGGCGCCCTCCTGATCACCGTCACGATCCTCGCCCTCTCGATCGTGGCCCGCTTCGTCATCAAGAGCGAGCGCGCGCGCTGATCCGCGCCCCGTTCGCCCCGCCCCCGTTCGACCTGAAGGACCCGCAACCGATGAACGCCGCCAACGGGATTACCTCCGCGCAGCTCACCGGCCGCCACAAGGCGGACGAGAGTTCCCCCGTCCGCATCGCCGTGAAGGATCTGAACTTCTACTACGGCACCTTCCACGGCCTGAAATCCGTGAACCTCAACTTCCACGACCGGCAGGTCACCGCACTCATCGGTCCGTCGGGCTGCGGGAAATCGACCCTGCTGCGCACCTTCAACCGCATCTACAGCCTCTACCCCGACCAGCGCGCCGAAGGGGAGATCCTGCTCGACGGCCAGAACGTCCTCGACGCCAGGGTCGACCTGAACGAGCTGCGCTCGCGCATCGGCATGGTGTTCCAGAAGCCGACGCCGTTCCCGATGTCGATCTACGACAACGTCGCCTTCGGCCTGCGCCTCTACGAGAAGCTGCCGAAAGCCGATCTCGACGTGCGCGTGGAGGAGTCCCTGCGCAAGGCCGCCCTGTGGGACGAGGTGAAGGACAAGCTCAAGCAGTCCGGCATGGGCCTCTCGGGCGGCCAGCAGCAGCGCCTGTGCATTGCCCGCACGGTGGCGCAGCGCCCCGAGGTGATCCTGTTCGACGAGCCGACCTCGGCCCTCGACCCGATCTCGACGGGCCGCATCGAAGAGCTCATCGAGCAGCTGCGGTCCGAATTCACCATCGTCATCGTCACGCACAACATGCAGCAGGCGGCGCGCATCTCGCAGTTCACGGCGTTCATGTATCTCGGCGAACTCGTCGAGTTCGGTCCGACCACGCGGATCTTCATGAACCCCGAGAAGCGCCAGACCCAGGACTACATCACCGGCCGCTTCGGCTGATTTCTTGGGAGAGGGGGCGGCTCCTCCGCCGCAGCCCGCCCCACCCCGCCCTGTGGCAGGTTTCCCCGAACGAGACCTGACCGAGGAGTGCGACATGCCCGACCACATCGTCAGTTCCTACGACACCGACCTCGAAGACCTGCGCCGGTCCATCTCCGAGATGGGCGGCATCGCCGAGAAGATGATGACGGAGGCGAGCGACGCCCTCGTGCGCCGCGACGTGCCCCTGGCCCAGGCGGTCATCGCCGCCGATCACCGCCTCGACACCCTGCAGCGCGAGATCGAGGAGCGCTCGATCCTGCTCATCGCCCGGCGCCAGCCCATGGCCATCGACCTGCGCGAGACCGTGTCGGCGATCCGGGTCTCGAACGACCTCGAGCGCATCGGCGATCTCGCCAAGAACGTCGCCAAGCGCGTGGTGGCGATCGCGGACCAGATCCAGCCGCAGAAGATCGTCATCGGCGTCCAGCACATGAGCGACCTGGTGCAGGAGCAGCTCAAGGACGTCCTCGACGCCTATGCCAGCCGCGACACCAAGGCGGCCCTCGACGTGTGGGAGCGCGACGACGCCATCGACGCCCTGTACAACTCGCTGTTTCGCGAGCTCCTGACCTACATGATGGAGGATCCGCGCAACATCTCGTTCTGTACGCACCTGCTGTTCGTCGCCAAGAACATCGAGCGTATCGGCGACCACACCACCAACATCGCCGAGACGATTCACTACCTCGTCACCGGCGCCAACAGCCTGGCGGAGAGCGATCGTCCCAAGAACGACGCCTCGAACTACGCCACGGTGGACATGCCGCCCCTCGGCCTAACCACGGGGGCCTGAGGGGAGCCCTCGTCGAGGGCGCGAAAGACCAAGGGTTCGAGCCCTGCCCGCCCCGCCATGGGTCGGGCAGGGTTCCGGGCCGCATGAGCGGGCGGTTGTGATGAGTACGCGGATCCTCATCGTCGAGGACGAGGAGGCCCTGACCCTCCTGTTGCGCTATAATCTCGAGGCCGAAGGGTTCGAGGTCGATTCCGCCGCGCGCGGCGACGAGGCCGACCTGCGGATGCAGGAGCAGGTGCCCGACCTCGTGCTGCTCGACTGGATGCTGCCCGGCCTGTCGGGGATCGAGCTGTGCCGCCGGATCCGGGCGCGCCGGGAGACCGAGCGCCTGCCGGTGATCATGCTGACGGCCCGGGGCGAGGAGGGCGACCGCATCCGTGGCCTCGGCACCGGGGCCGACGACTATATCGTCAAGCCGTTCTCCGTGCCGGAACTGCTCGCCCGCGTGCGCGCGCTCCTGCGCCGGGCCAAGCCGGCCCACGTGGCCAACCTGCTGGTGGCCGGCGACATCGAGCTCGACCGTCTCAGCCACCGCATCCGCCGCGAGGGCCGCGAGATCCATCTCGGTCCGACGGAGTTCAAGCTCCTCGAATTCCTCATGCGCAGTCCCGGGCGCGTGTTCTCGCGCGAGCAGCTGCTCGACGGCGTCTGGGGGCACGACGTCTACATCGACGAGCGTACCGTGGACGTGCACGTCGGGCGTTTGCGCAAGGCCCTGAACCGGCCCCGGCAGAGCGACCCGATCCGCACGGTCCGGGGCTCGGGCTACTCGTTCGACGAGATGTTCGCCGGCACCGAGTGACGCGCCGGCCGCAAGCGCGGAGCATGACCCGCTCGGATTCCCGGCGGCACGACGATCGCGATCGCCTCAGCGAAATCCGCCGACCCTGCGGTCGCGCTTGCGCTCGGCCGCCGGCTGGTAGGCGATCTGGGCGTGGTGGGTGCAGTAGGGCAGGCCGGTGATGGCGCGGTCGCCGCAATAGTGGAAATCGGGCGACGTCGGGTCCCCGAGGGGCCAGCGACACATGGATTCGCGCAGATCCATGATCGTGACCCTGCGCGAGGCCGCCAAGCCCACGGCCTCGATCCGGGCCACGGGCACCGGCGCGGCGCGCGTATCCGCGGGAGCGGGCTGCATCGCGACGACGGATCCGGCCTCGACCGCCGCGGTTCCGGACGGTTCGCTGTCCCGGCCCACGGTCCCGAGCATGGGGGCATCGATGCCGAGCCCTTGGATTTCGGTGTCCCGATGCCCGGTCTCGTGGTCCGCGGATTCCGGTTGTCCGGGCTCCTGGCCCGCGCCCTCGCGGGCCGGCTTCTTGCGGGGGAGGGTGTCGGGCCCTTTCGCCACGCGGCCGGACAGGCCGAGACGATGGACCTTGCCGATGACGGCGTTGCGGGTCACGCCACCGAGTTGCGTGGCGACCTGGCTCGCGCTCAGGCCGTCCTGCCACAGGCGACGCAGGAGATCGACGCGCTCGTCCGACCAGCTCGGAACCGTTTCGGTCATCGCCCCCTCCGACATCGTGCACCGATCACCGCATGTATCACGGGCGCGAAGGACCGGCGGCGGAGCTCCGCAGCGTAAGGTCCCGGGACCGGACAGGTGACGTTCGCCTCGGGCTCTCTTCGGCGACGGTCGAACCGTACAGGAGCGCCCGAGTCCGAGGCAAGAGCGGCCTTGACCGCGTCCGGGCGGGCGACGGGGTTTTCACCGTCAAAGCCAAGTTTGCAAAGCCAAGTTTGCAAACCCAGGTTTGCAAGGACGAGTTCGCAAAGCCGTGCCCGGCTCTCTCCGCCGCGAGGGACTCGCATTGCCGGTGGGTGACGGGCGGCCTATCTGACGGGCAGTCCATGCGTGCCGAACGGTGCGCCGGTCCGACCCCGCCAACCCCCCGGCAGGAGACTTCATGCGTCTGTCCCGCGCCACGGCCTGCCTCATCCTGTCCGCCAGCGGGGCGTCGGCCGCCGAGCCCGTGCCCCTCGCCAGCCACCGCGCGGTCTACGACCTGTCGCTCGCCCAGAGCGGCGGCACCCGGGCGGTGGAGAGCGCGCGCGGGCGCATCGTCATCGATTTCTCGGGCGACGCCTGCAAGGGCTACACGATGCAGACCCGGCAGGTGACGGTGCTGGAAAGCGGCGAGACCGGCAGCCGCATCTCGGACCTGCGCAACACCACCTTCGAGAGCGCCGACGGGCGCAGCTACCGCTTCAAGGTCAGCACTTTGCTCAACGGCACGCCCGGCCAATCCGTGGACGGCACCGCCGAGACGGTGGCCGATGCCCTCAAGGTTCGCCTGAAGGAGCCCAAGCGCGACGGGTTCCAGGCGAGCGGAGAGGTGCTGTTCCCGACGGTCCACATGCGCCGCCTCATCGCGGCGGCGCGCGAGGGCCGGACGACCCTCTCGGTGAAGGTCTACGACGGCACCGACGACGGCCGGAAGGTCTACGACACCCTGGCGGTGATCGGACGCCCGGCCACGACCGCTTCCGTCAAGGAAGGGGCGCCTCAGGAGGGAGCCGTGGGCGAGGTCGCCGCGAAGCCGAAAGCCGACCGCGACAAGCCCCTGCGCGAGGGGGAGATGGCGGGCATGACCCACTGGCCGGTGACCCTGAGCTACTTCACCGCCGGCGAAGGCGAGCGCACGCCGATCTACGTGCTGACCTTCGACCTCTACGAGAACGGCGTCAGCGGCAACCTGCGCCTCGATTACGGGGAATTCGCCGTGGCGGGCAATCTCAGCCGCCTCGACAAGCTCCCGGCCGCCACCGACTGCAAGTCCTAGAGCACTCTCCGTCGAAGTGGATGCCGGTTCGGCGCAAAAGAGCGCGGCAAAGCGAAGGCCTCGCGATGTGGCCCGACCCAACGCGGTCGGGCGCAGCGCGAGGGCATCGGCTCCCGGAGCGGCGTCGATCCGCCGGCAGGGCGGATGATGCGGCGGCGCCCCTCTCACCGCCACGGGAGTGGCCCGTCCACCGCTCCGATCGATCGGTCGAGCGGACCTGCCTCGAATGGGCGGACGCGCGGCGCCGTCAGACGTCGTCGCCCCGCGTCCCCTGATCCGAAAATCCGTCGTCGAACTCCATGGGCGAGAGTCGGCGCCAGGCCGCCGCGATCCGCTCGGGCGGCACCGCCAGGGCCTCCGCCGCGGCCATCAGGGTGGCTTCGTCGCCCATGACGTGGTCGAGGAGCCCGGCCAGGAACCCGACATCCTGCGCGCTCGCCCGCAGGGTGTCGGGGGTCACCCCGGTGGCGTTGAGGAAGGGGTAGAGCCGCTCGTCGTCCGTGGCCATCCAGGCGAGGATCGCCAGGGCGAGGCGCTCGGCCGAATCACGGTCATTGGCGGATTTGCGTTTCGTCAACATGTATCCGTTACATCTCATTGCGCGGGCCATGCCTCGAAGAACAATGAGCCGCTCGAACGCCGGGAACAATGGGCCATGACAAAGACGGTGCTCATCGTCGAGGACAACGAGCTGAACATGAAGCTCTTCAACGACCTGTTGGAAGGGCACGGCTACGCAACGCTCAAGACCGCCAACGGGATCGAGGCCATCGAACTCGCCCGCGCCCACCGGCCCGATCTCATCCTGATGGACATCCAGCTTCCCGAGGTCTCCGGCCTCGAAGTCACGAAGTGGCTGAAGGAGGACGACGACCTCAAGTCGATCCCGGTCATAGCCATCACGGCCTTCGCCATGAAGGGCGACGAGGAGCGCATCCGCGAGGGGGGCTGCGAGGCCTACCTGTCGAAGCCGATCTCGGTCGCCAAATTCCTCGCCACCGTCCGTCAATATCTCGGTGACGGCAAGTCGTCGTGACCCGGCATATCCGTTTGATCGGGCGTGTCCCCTTCGATCCGAACGCGTGAGGACAGATGTCGGCCCGGATCCTGATCGTCGATGATCTCTTCCCCAACGTGAAGCTCCTGGAGACCAAGCTCTCCCTGGAGTATTTCGACGTGCTGGCGGCCATGAACGGCCCGGATGCCTTGGCGATCTGCGCCAAGGGTCTGTGCGACCTCGTCCTCCTCGACGTGATGATGCCCGGCATGGACGGGTTCGAGGTGTGTCGCCGGCTCAAGAACGACCCCAACACCGCCCATCTGCCCGTGGTGATGGTCACCGCCCTCGACCAGCCCTCCGACCGCCTGCGCGGCCTCGATGCCGGCGCCGACGACTTCCTGACCAAGCCCATCGACGACATCGCCCTGTTCGCCCGCGTGCGCAGCCTCGTGCGGCTGAAGGCGGTGACGGACGAGCTGCGCAGCCGCGCCCTGGCCTCCCGGGATTTCGGCATGGGCGACCCCCTGGCGCTCGCCACCGCCGAGACCGGGCAGAACGCCACGATACTGCTGGTGGAGGACCGCGCGAGTTCCGCCGACCGCCTCGCGACGGCGCTCGGCCAGCACCACAGCGTCACCGTCGAGGCCGATCCGCACAAGGCCCTGGTGCTGGCCACCGAGGGCGGTTTCGACCTCGCCCTCGTCAGCCTCGATCTCGCCGATTTCGACGGCCTGCGCCTGTGCAGCCAGCTACGGTCCCTCGACCGGACCCGGGCCATGCCGGTGGTGATGATCGCCGAGCCGCACGACAAGGCGCGCGTGGTGCGGGGCCTCGATTTCGGCGTGCACGACTACCTCATGCGCCCCGTCGACCGGAACGAGCTCGTGGCCCGCGTCCGCACGCAGGTGCGCCGCCGCCGCTTCTCCGACACCCTGCGGGGCGCCGTCCAGGCCTCCATGGAACTGGCGATCATGGACGGGCTCACGGGCCTGCACAACCGGCGCTACCTCGACAGTCATCTCGGTGCCCTGTTCGCCGAGGCAGCGCTGCGCGGCCGCCCGGTGGCGACGCTTATGCTCGACATCGACCGGTTCAAGACCATCAACGACACCTGGGGCCACGAGGCCGGCGACGAGGTGCTGCGCGCCTTCGCCGATCGCATCCGCACGCACACGCGGGGCATCGACATCGTCTCCCGCTACGGCGGCGAGGAGGTGGTGATCATCCTGCCCGACGCCGAGGCACCCGAGGCTCACGCCATCGCTGAGCGCATCCGCGAGCGGATCGAGGCCGTGCCGTTCTCGATCCAGCGCGACACCCGGGCCATCGGCGTCACCGTGTCCATCGGCGTGTCCTGGCGCCGGCCCGAGGACGTGGGACCGGCCGACATGCTCAAGCGCGCGGACCTCGCCCTCTACCGGGCCAAGAATGCCGGCCGCAACCGCGTCGAGGCGGCGGCGGCCTGAGCCTCAGCCCGTCTCGGCCCCGCCTTCCTGCAGCCACCCCTCGCGCAACCAGGTCACGGCGCCCCCGAGACCGGCCACCCACCAGGCCTGCCACGCGCCGTGCTCGACGAAGGCGACCGCCGCCGCCGCGCCGAGGAGGCCGAGCGCCGTCACCGCCTGGAAGCGGGGCATCGCCGCGATGGCGCGGAGCGTCAGGAACAGGAGGGCCGCCATCAGTCCGGCTCCGATGACCCCGAGTTCGGCCCAGACCTGCAGGAAACTGTTGTGCGGATGGCCCACCGCCAGCATCCGGTGCCATTCCGGCGCGATGCCGTCGGCCGCGGGCGTCCAGGCGAAGCGCCCGGCCGTGCCGTAGCCGGCCCCGCGCCACGGATCGGCGGCCACCGCCGCGCCGAAGCTCCGCGCGATGGCGACGCGCGCCCGCGAACTGCTCTGGACGAGGCGCTCATGGGCCGCCTCCGGCATCAGGCGATGGAGGAGATCGCCCTCCACGGGGCTGAGCGCCACCGCCAGCGCCAAGGCGGCCCCGGCGAGGCCGAGGCCGGCACGCCGGGGCAGGCCCCACGCCGCCAGGGCCATGCCGGTGCCGGCGAGGAGCCCGAGGGCGGCGGCGCCGCTCACGGAGCGCAGGATCGCGACGGCGGACACGACCCCGATGAGACCGGCCGCCAGCCGGTGCCCCCTGCGCAGGAGCAGGGCGACGAAGGGGCCGGCGACCAGCAGGATCGTCAGGGCCGGTCGGTTGTAGATGAAGTAGGCCACCCGCGTGCCCAGCGCCTTGCGCAGAGCGAGGTCGGTCGCGAGGTCCGCCACGAGAACGAGCCCGGCGAGGCCCAGCATCCAGGCGGCGGCCATGGCCGTCCCGGGCGGCATCCTGCCCGGTGCGAGGCGGGCCAGCAGGTAGGCGGCCAGGAGGGTGGGCCCGAACTCGCCGGTCGTGCGCCAGGACAGGGCGGGAAACGGGCTCCAGGCGATGGAGACGAGGCACCAGCCGAGGAAGGCGAGGGCTGTGAACCCCGCTCCCGTGCGCAAGGGGGCCGCGAGGGTGGTCCAGGCGGCGCGCCGATCCTCGATCAGGGTGGCGGCGAGAAAGAGGAGCGCGGCAAGCCCGATCACCGCCGGGCTCGAGCGGTTGGCCGCCACCATCGCCAGGGGGAGGGCGGCCAGGGCGAGGGCTCCGGTGCCGCGCAGGCGTTCGCCGAGGGACATGCGCGGGGACATGCGCGGGAAGAAGCCTGATCGCACCGCGGCGCCGAGGCGCCTTACTGAAGCTGGTGGCCGCGCTTCACCATCTCGGCCCGCACGCGCACCATGACGTATTCGGAGACCTCCTGGGTCCAGCCCTGCATGGCCTGGACGATGCCGTCGAGAACCTGGGGCTGGGTCTCGACGTAGCGCTTGCCGGCGGGCGACCGGAAGAAGGTGGCGATGTCGGAGAGTTCGGCCTCGGTGAGGCGGGTGGCGTAGATGCGCGCCGCCGTGTCGATCATCGCCTGCTTCTGCAACTCCATCTCGGGCTGGAGACCGACCAGCACCTCGTCGAGGTCCTTGCCGAGTTCGGGCCGCGTCACGGCGTTCTGCCGGATCTGCTCGCTGAAGGCCGGGATGATGGAATCGAACGAACGGGCGATGCCCGAACTCAGCATCACCTCGCGGGCCAGCGCCATGTGCGACGGGGCGAAGGCCGGGGCCTGGTTGTTCGCCGCCGGGGTCGCGGGCGCCGGGGGCGCGGGCTTGGCCGGCGTGGCCTTCTGCGGGGCGGCCGGCTTCTGCGGCGCCTGGGCGTGGACCGCCGGGGCGATCAGGAGCGCGGCGCCCGCCAGTGCGGCGCGCAGGGCGTGGGAGCTGGAGGCCAGGGGGCGAAACATGGAGGAGGCTCCGGGAAGTCTTCGACGATGCGGGTCGGGCGAGAAATCTGGGTCGGTCAGACGGTGCCGAGGCAGGTCACGTGCGCCGTGCCGTCCCGCGCCTCGGCCAGGATCGCCCCCGTGGCGAGGCCGAGGAACAGGCCGTGCTCGACCACGCCGGGCACCGCCCACAGGGCGGCCGAGAGGGCCTCGGGATCGGGGATGCGCTCGAGATGCGCGTCGAGGATGTGATGGCCGCCATCGGTGCGGAGCGGTGCCCCGTCCGCGCCCGTGCGCAGGACGATCGCGCCCGCGCAACCGGCGGCCGCGACGGCCGCCTCCACCGCGCGCCGCGTGGCGCCGAGGCCGAACGGGTTGACCTCGATGGGCAGCGGGAAGGCGCCGAGCGTCGCGACGCGCTTGGCCGCGTCGGCGATCACCACCATGCGCCGGCTCGCGAAGGCGACGATCTTCTCGCGCAGGAGGGCGGCGCCGCCGCCCTTGATCAGGCGCATGTGCCCGTCGATCTCGTCGGCCCCGTCGATGGTGAGATCGAGCTCCGGCAGCTCCTCGAGGGTGGCGAGCCGGATGCCGGCGGCCTCCGCCGCGACCCGCGTCGCCTCGGAGGTCGGCACGCCGACGACGTCGAGGCCGGCGCGGACGCGGACGCCGAGCAGCTCGATGAATGCGTTGGCGGTGCTGCCGGTGCCGATCCCCAAGCGCATCCCGTCCGTCACGAGGGCGACGGCCCGCTCGGCGGCGGCGCGCCGCAGGTCGGGCCCGCTCATGCCGAACGTCCGGGGGCCGGTCGTTCGGCGGCGACGGGACGGCTCGGGACGGCAGGGCGCATGGAACGGGCTCGGGGCTTCGGGCGTCGGCAGGCCCTAGCACGGCTGACCGCGCCGTCAAACGCGACGCGGACGAGCGCGATCAAGGGCGCGCGGAACCACCTTGGGGGGGCGTCACGCTCGGGCTCGCCCGGCCGGGGACGGGGCTCGCCGCTTCCTCCGGTCCGGTGGGATTGGCTTGCGCCGTGCAGACCACGGCCTCCTTTTGGAGCTGGACGTAGCAGATGCTCATCTCGCCCGTGCGATAATTGACCCGGAACACCCCCGCCTCGCGGGTGTGGCGAGAGGCGACGAGGCCGTATTCGGAAGGCGCCTGGGCGCTCGCACCCTCGCCGGCGCCGTAGCACACGGTGAGGCCGACGCTGCCGACCGCGCCCTCGCGCAGGCCGTACTGGCACGAGGTGACTTCGCCCGTGACCTTGTCGACCCGGTAGACCCGGTTGAGGTCGATCTGCGGCGCGGGCACGAACTCGTAGGAGCTCGCCCAGGCCGTCGTCGTCAGGAGGGCCAGCAGCCCCACCGCGCGGAAAAGGTGTGAGGCCTGTTGGGTCAGACGCATGTGGGTCAGACGCATGGGTGTCCCGATGTCTCGGTTTTGAGGATCGCGCGAGCGATAGCGCCGCCTTGCGGCGCAACCGTGGCCCCGCGCCAGCGTCTTACCCAAACCGCACCTCCGCGCGGGCGTCTTGCCCCTGCCGCGCGGCCCCGATAGCGCTTGGCCCCGATCTCCAACGCCGAGCCCTCGCAGAAAGCCAGCCCATGTCCGCGCCGAGCCGATCCCCGTCCAGCCTGCCGCCCATCGCGGTGTTCGACCTCGACGGCACCCTGGCCGAAACGGCGGGCGACCTCGTCGGAACCCTCAACGCCATCCTGGCGCAGGAAGGCCTGAAGACCCTCGACCTCGCGCAGGCCCGCGACATGATCGGCGCCGGCGCCAAGGCGTTGATCCGGCGCGGGTTCGAGGCGGCCGGCGCGGACCTCGACGACGACCGCCTGGAAGCCCTGTTCGTGGCGTTCCTCGATCATTACGGCCGCCACCTGTGCGACCATTCCCACCTGTTCCCGGGCGTGACGGAGGCCCTCGACACCCTCGCGGCCCGGGGCTTCACCCTCGCCGTGTGCACCAACAAGGTCGAAGCCCACGCCCTCACGCTCCTCGAACTCCTTGGGGTGTCGGGGCGCTTCTCCGCCATCTGCGGCCGGGACACGTTCGCGCATTTCAAGCCGGACCCGCGCCACATCACCCTCACCATCGAACGCGCGGGCGGGGACCCCGCTCGCGCGGTGATGGTGGGGGATTCGCGCGCGGACATCGACGCGGCCAAGGCCGCCGGCATCCCGGTGATCGCGGTGCCGTTCGGCTATACCGATCTGCCCGTCGAGGCCTTCGGCCCCGACCGGGTGATCGCGCATTTCGATGAGCTGGTGGCGGCCGTGGAAGCGCTCGTGCCGGTGGCGCGGGGATGATCCCAGCCCGAATGGCCCCAGCCAAACGTGTTCATCCCGAGGGGCCGCCTCGGGATGAGGACCCGAGATGCGTCCGGCCCGGACAGCCGATCACGCACGGCATGGCGGCGAAATCTGGTGGATGGTGTGTGTTCGATGGAGGAAATGGTGGGCGGTACAGGGATCGAACCTGTGACCTTCCCCGTGTGAAGGGGACGCTCTACCGCTGAGCCAACCGCCCGCTGCCATTCTTGCCAGTTCGCGTGGTCGGCTCTCGCGAGCAGGCCAAGGGTCGAAGCGAACGGCGTTCCGTGGGCGATGCCGCCGGAACCGAGGGCGTTCTAGGGCGCGGCCCCCCGGCCCGTCAAGGCGGGAATTTCGCCGGGTGAGGTTTTCACGGACGGGCCGCCACGGCGGCCTCGCGCCGGGTGCCGAGGCGCATCAGGACGATGACGGGCACGAGGCCGACGAGGACGATGAGGAGGGCCGCGACCGTGCCGTCCTCGTAGGTGCCGCGCGCGGCCTCGCCGTAGAGGTGGGTCGCCAGGGTCTCCACGTTGAGGGGGCGCAGGAGAAGGGTCGCGGGCAGTTCCTTCACGCAATCGACGAAGACGAGGAGTGCCCCGCTGAGCACCGCCGGCCAGGCCAGGGGCCACTGCACCCGCGCGAGGGTCGCGGCGGGTCCGCGTCCGAGCATCCGCCCGGCGTCGGGCAGGCTGCGCGGGATGCGGCCGAGCCCGGCCTCGCAGGTGCCGACGCTGACGGCAAGGAAGCGGATGAGGTAGGCGATCACCAGGGCGCCGCCGGTGCCGAGGCCGATGAGGGCGGGGGCGGCGCCGAACAGGCGCGTCAGCCCCTCCGACAGGATCGTGTCGGCCAGGGCTAGGGGGCCGAGCAGCCCGATGGCCAGGATGGCGCCCGGCAGGGCGTAGCCGAGGCCCGTCAGCCGGACCATGCCGCGCCCGAGGCGGCCGGGCAGCAGGCGGGGGGCGGCCGCGACGAGGAATCCGATGCCGGCGGCGAGGCCCGTGGCGAGGCTCGCGTACAGCACGGTGTTGCCGATCTCCGGCAGGATGGTCGCGGGCCAGCCGGTGCGGGCGACCCGCGCCACGGCCGCGTGGACGAGATAGCTCGCCGGAATCAGGAAGCCGAGGGTGACCGGCACGAGGCCGAGCGCGAGGGCCGCCCAGCCGCGCCAGCCGTGGAGGGGCCGGCGAGCGAGGTCGCGCGGGCGCTGGGCGGTGCCGGCGAACCCCCGTCCCCGCCGGGCCCAGCGCTCGATCGCCACGAGGCCCAGGACGGCGACCAGCATCACCAGGGCGATCTGGGCGGCGCCGGGCAGATCGGAGCGGTTCACCCAGGTGGCGTAGACCTGCACCGTCAGGGTGCGGACGCCGAGGAACTCGGCCGCACCGATGTCGTTCAGCGCCTCCATGAGGGCGAGGCTGGCGCCGAGTGCGATGGCCGGGCGCGCCAGCGGCAGGGCGACGCGCAGGAACACTGAGGCGGGGGGGCGCCCGAGCATCCGCCCGGCCTCGATGAGGTTGGCCGCCTGCATGAGGAACAGGGCGCGGGTCGGCAGATAGACGTAGGGGTAGAGCACGAAGCCGAGGAGCAGGATGCAGCCCGGCAGGGAGCGCAGTTCCGGCAGGACGAAGTCGCGGGGCCGGGCGTAGCCGAGCCATTCCCGCAGGACGGTCTGCACCGGGCCGATCGGGTGCATGAGGTCGAGATAGGCGTAGGCGACGATGTAGGTCGGCACCGCCATGGGCAGGAGCAGGCCGGCTTCGAGCCAGCGCCGGCCGGGGAAGGCGTAGGCCGAGACGAGCCAGGCCGCGCCGGTGCCGAGCACCACCACGAGGACGCCGACGCCGGCGAGCAGCAGGCCGGTATCGACCAGGGCCCGGGGCAGCACGTGGGCGAGGAGGTGCGGCCACAGGGTGCCGTCGCCCCGGGCCGCCGCGAGGACGAGGGACGCGATGGGGCTGAGGACCAGGGCGGCCAGCGCCAGGGCGGCCGCGGCCCAGCCGAGGGTCCGGGGCCACGCCCGCGCCACCCGTCCGGTGGGGCTTGGCACCGCCAATGCCCCGACGTCGATCGCCGGCGCGGCCCCTTTCATGGCTGCTGGACCAAGGATTGCCCGATCAGTTGTCGAAGCCGACCTTGTCGAGGAGCAGGCTCGCCGCCTTGCGGTTGCGGGCGATCTCGGCGAGCGGCGTCGTGTCGATGGTCAGGGGTCCCAAAGCCGCGAGCAGAGGGTCGACGGGGGCGCCGGCCTTGACCGGGTACTCGTAGTTGCCCTGCGCGTAGAGCCCCTGCGCCTCGTCGGAGACGAGGTATTCGAGGAGCTTGACCGCCTCGTCGCGGTTCGGCGCGGACTTCGCCACCACGGCGCCCGATACGTTGACGTGGGTGCCGCCGCCGAGGAACGTCGGCATCAGCACGGCGATGCCGTCGCCCCAGGCCTTCTGCTCCGGGCCGCCTTTGCCCGAGCGCATCAGGCCGACGTAATAGGAGTTGGCGAGCCCGATCTTGCAGGTGTCGGCGAGGATGTCGCGGGCCACGTCGCGGTCGCCGCCGGCGGGCTTGCGGGCGAGGTTGGCCTTCACGCCCTTGAGCCAGGTCTCCGTCGCTTCGGCCCCGTGCCGGACGAGATAATGGGCGACGAGGGCCGTGTTGTAGGGGTGCTGGCCGGAGCGCAGGCACAGGCCGCCTTTCCAGCTCGGATCGGCGAGGGACTCGTAGGTGAGGCCCTTGGTGTCCTTCAGATCCTTGGCCGCATAGGCCACGCGCGCGCGCATGGAGAGGGCGAACCAGCGCCCGTCCGCATCCCGCAGGGCCGGCGGGATCGCCGCCTCCAGGGCGGGCGAGCGCACGGGCTGCGCGAGGTCGCGGTCCACGAGTTCGATGAGGTTGCCGATGTCGACGGTCATCAGCACGTCGGCCTTACCGCGCGCGCCTTCGGCCGCCACGCGCTCGGCCAGGCCCTTCTCCACGAACACCGTGTTGACGGTGGTTCCCGTGCGGGCCGTGTAGGCGTCCAGCAACGGCTTGATCAGGCCGGGTTCGCGGGTGGTGTAGAGGTTGACCTCCGCCGCCCGCGCCGACCCGAGGGCCGCCCACGCGACGAGACCCGCCACAGCGAACCGCTTGACCGCACCGACCATGATCCCGTCCCTCTCCAGACTATTGCGGGACGAGGTTCAGACGGATCGCGACTCAAAAGGCAAGCACGATGTCTTTGATTTAAAACAGTTAAAAACTAGAGTTCTCCGGTCTCTGCAGGCGCTGTGCTGGAAAAACCCAAGCTCAGGGTTTTAATCCGGGCTCCCTGCAAAAAGAAAAGCCTGTCCCTCGTCGCAGGCCAGCCCCACGGCCTCGCCCGGCCGGCGCCCGTCGGTGCCGGATACCGGAAGGGCCAGCGGATCGGCAAAGCCCTCGGCCTCGACCGTGAGCCAGGCGGCGGCACCGAGGAAGCGCCGGGCCGCGATCCGGCCGGGCACGCCGGCTCCCGCCCGCCCGAGATGGATCGCCTCCGGGCGCCAGCAGGCGACGACGGGGCTGCCCTCGCACAGGTCCGGCGCCGGGCAGCGGCCGAAGGGCGTGGCCACGGAGCCGTCGCGGCAGGTGCCCGGAACCTCGACGAGGTCCCCGAAGAAGCGCGCGGCGAAGCGCGATGCGGGTCGGCGATAGAGGTCGTCCCCCGTGCCCACCTGGACGATGCGCCCGCCCCGCATCAGGGCGATGCGATCGGCGAACCCCAGGGCTTCTTCCGGATCGTGGGTCACCAGGATCGCCGTGGTGCCGGTCTCGCGCAGGAGGGCGAGGGTATCGGCGCGGACCCGGTCCCGGGTGCGCCGGTCGAGGTTCGAGAACGGTTCGTCGAGGAGCAGGATGCGCGGCCCGGGGGCCAGGGCGCGGGCCAGCGCCACCCGCTGGCTCTCGCCGCCCGACAGGGTGCCGGGATAGCTCGCCGCGCGGTGGGCGAGGCCAACCTGCTCCAGGCGCGCCGTCGCGATGACGCGGGCCGCCTTGCCGGGCTGGGCGTGGAGGCCGAACCGCACGTTCTCGGCGGCCGTCAGGTGCGGGAACAGGGCGTAGTCCTGGAACATCAACCCGACGCCGCGGGCCTCGGCCGGCACGTCTCCCACATCGGTGCCGTCGAGGCGGATCGTGCCCCGCTCGGGCTGCTCCAGCCCGGCGATGGCGCGAAGCAGCGTGCTCTTGCCGCAGCCGGAATCGCCCAGCAGGGCGACGATCTCGCCGGGCCGCACGGCGAGATCGATGCCGTCGAGGGCGCGCACGGCCCCGAAGCGCAGGCCGACATCCCGGAGTTCGAGGCGGGGTGGGATGCCGCGGCCTGGGTCGGACTGGGTCATGGGCATCCTTCGGGCGTCCTCGCGTCGGGGACGAGAAATCGCCCGTTCCGGACGAAGTGCAAGGCCTGCCCGATGACGCGGCCGTTCCACATCATCAGGCCATGGGTCGTGTGGAGGGTCACGTGGGCGCTCATTCCGGCCACGCGGGTGCGGTGGATGCTCACCCGCCCGTCATTGGGGCGGGGCAGCATCAGCCAGGACTCGACGGGGTAGAGCGTGCGGTCCCCCGCGATGACGCCCAGGGGATAGTCGACGGTCCCGAGGAGCGCCGTCAGGGACGCGTCCCGCCGCGTCGTCAATTCTGCGCCGGCCGGGCCGAAGAAACGCCGGTAGGCGGCCATGCCGTGGAGGCGGTCGGCGACCTCGCTCCCGCCGTTGGGCGGCGCCAGCATCACCACGCGTCCGAGATTGTCCGGACGATGGCGGGTCAGGAGCGCGCGGGCGACGAGGCCGCCCATGGAATGGGTGACGACGTGCAGGCGGGCGACCCGCGCGGCGAAGGCCGCAACGGTCGGGGCGACGCGCGCCGCGAGGTCCGCGAGGGCGGCCGTGCGGGCCGGATAGTCGAGGTTGAGCGTCACATAGCCCTGTGCCTGGAAGGCGCGCTCCATCCGGGCCAGGGACGCGGCCCGGCGTCCGATGCCGTGCAGGAGCAGGACGCCTTCCGGCGCGGCGGTCTCCGGGATCGTCCCTGGCTCTGGATGGCGCATCGGGGTCTCACGGCACGGCGTCGGGCGGCGGATTCGTCGGGTGGTCGGACGATGGAATGGTCGAGGCATGCCCGTCGCGCAATTGCCGGATCATGCTTATATTCCGGGTATGTTCCAGCACAGCCCGCGCCGATGCCCAGCGTCGCCGAGATCCTGATCCCGCTGGCGCTCGACAGCGCCTACAGCTACGCGGTGCCCGCCGGCCTCACCCTGACGGTGGGCGACGTGGTGCAGATTCCCCTCGGCCCCCGCGAGACCGTGGGCGTGGTCTGGGGCGTGCGCCAGAGTCCGTCGGGCTCGAACCTGCGCCCGGTGACGGGCCGTCTCGACGTGCCGCCCCTGTCCGGTCCGTTGCGCGAACTCGTCGACTGGCTCGCCCGCTACACCCTGGCGCCCAAGGGCTCGGCCCTCGCCATGGCCCTGCGTCTGCCGGACGAGGCCGCGCAGAGCGAGACCGTCCGCATCGGCGTGCGCGCCTCCGGCAAGCCGCCCGCCCGCCCGACGGCGGCGCGCTTGAAGGTGCTGGCGGTGGCCGCCGACGGAATCATGCGGGGCAAGAGCGCGCTCGCCAAGGAGGCCGGCGTCTCCCTCAGCGTCGTCGACGGCCTCATCGACGACGGCGCCCTGGAAGCGACGGCCCTCGCGCCCGAGCCCGTGGCTCTGCCGCCCGACCCGGACCACGCCCGGGTGCCCCTGTCGGAGGCGCAAGGTGAGGCCGTGCGCGAGCTGATCGCGATGATGAACCCGGCGCCTCCGCCCGGGGAACCGCTCGAGGCGTTTCTGTTGACGGATGCGGGACAGGGTGCCGTCCCCGCCGCCGCCCCGCCGCCGTCATCCCCTGAGCCAGAGACCGCGCCGTTTCGAGCGCCCACGATTCTCCTCGAAGGCGTCACGGGCTCGGGCAAGACCGAGGTGTACTTCGAGGCCGTGGCCGATTGCGTCCGGCGCGGGCGCCAGGCGCTCATCCTGATGCCCGAGATCGCGCTGACGGCGCAGTTCCTCGACCGGTTCGCCGAGCGCTTCGGCGTGCGTCCGGCCACCTGGCATTCGGGCATTGGGGGGAAGCGCCGTGAGCGCATCCGCGCCGGGGTGGCGGCCGGCGAGATCGCCGTGGTGGTCGGCGCCCGCTCGGCCCTGTTCCTGCCGTTCGCCAAACTCGGGATCGTCGTCGTCGACGAGGAGCACGAGGCCGCCTACAAGCAGGAGGACGGGGTGCATTACCACGCCCGCGACATGGCGGTGGTGCGCGGGCGCATCGAGAACTGTCCCGTGGTGCTGGCCTCGGCCACGCCCTCCATCGAGACGCGGGTCAACGCCGAGCGCGGGCGCTACCGCCACATCGTCCTGCCCGAACGCTTCGGTGGCCGGCGCCTGCCCGACATCGCCGCCATCGACATGCGCTCCGACAAGCCCGAGCGCGGTAGCTTCATCGCGCCCGCCCTCATCGCGGCCGTGCGCGAGACCGTGGCCGCGGGCGACCAGGCTCTGCTGTTCCTCAACCGCCGGGGCTATGCGCCCCTCACCCTGTGCCGGGCCTGCGGCCACCGCTACCAGTGCCGCAACTGCTCGACCTGGCTGGTGGAGCATCGCTTCCGCAAGGCGCTCGTGTGCCATCAATGCGGCTACGCCGAGCGCCGCCCGGATTCTTGCTCGGAATGCGGCACCTTCGATAACCTCACCCCCTGCGGCCCCGGCGTCGAGCGCATCGCCGAGGAGGTCACGGCCCTGTTTCCCGACAAGCGCATCATCGTCCTGTCGAGCGATTTTCCCGGTGGGGCCGAACGGTTGCGCGCCGAACTCCAGACCGTGGCCGAGGGTGGCTGCGACATCGTCATCGGCACGCAGCTCGTGGCCAAGGGCCACAATTTCCCGCACCTCACCCTGGTGGGCGTGCTCGATGCCGATATCGGCCTGACCTCGGGCGACCCGCGCGCGGCCGAGCGCACCTTCCAGCTTCTCCAGCAAGTGACAGGCCGGGCCGGGCGCGGCGAGAAGCCGGGACGTGCCCTGGTCCAGACATTCCAGCCCGAGCACCCGGTGATCGCGGCCCTGCTGTCGGGGGATGCGGCGCGGTTCTACGAGGAGGAGATCGCCGCCCGCGAGGCCGCCGGCCTGCCGCCCTTCGGGCGTCTCGCCGCCCTCATCGTCTCGGCCAACGAGCGCGAGGTGGCCGAAGCCCACGGGCAGGCCCTGGCGCGGGCATCCGAACCGCCCGATGGCGTGATGGTGCTGGGACCGGCCGAGGCGCCGCTCGCCCTGGTTCGCGGCCGCTATCGCTTCCGCCTGCTCGTGAAGACCGAACGGTCCGTCGACCTGCAGAGTTACCTGCGCGACTGGATCGCGCGCGGGCCCAAGGTTCGCGGCAACGTGAAGGTCGCCATCGACGTGGACCCGCAGAGTTTCCTATAACGCGCGTCCGTCGTTCGCTCGGCGTCGCGTTCGACCCCCGAAGGAGTACTGCACGTGCTGACCTATACGAAGAAGCCGGATTCGAACGTCGCCGAGATCGTGGTCGACGGCCAGATCACCGATGCGGACATGAACACCGTCATCACCGCCATGCAGGCGGACCTCGACAAGGGCGGCAAGCTCAAGCTTCTCGAGGATATCCGTGAGTTCAAGGGCATGGAGCCGGCGGCGTTCTTCAAAGACCCGCGTTTCGGCCTCGCCATGATGAAGGGCGTCAGCCATGTGGCGCTGGTCACCGACGCGTCGTGGCTGCGCATGATCGCCGACACCTTCGGCAAGGTTTCTCCGGCCACGATCAAGACCTTCGACCGCGCCCATATCGACGAGGCGCGCACCTGGCTCGCCGGCAACTAAAGATCAATCCGCCTGGGCGGTGCGCGTCGTGTGACGCCGCGCCGTCCAGCGGCCGGAGCACAGGGAGGAAACCTTCCAGGTGCCGCCGCCGGAGCTCGCCTGAAGCCGGCCCGAGACCGCACCCGTGGCGGTGCCGTTGGTGACGCTGAGGCCGACGGTCCCGTCCGGTCCGACACGGCCGCTCATGCTGGCGTTCTGCCCCGAGACGAGGCGGACCTGGCCTTCCTGCACCGAGACGGAGTAGCTGTAGCGGCTGTCGCAGACCATGCCGGATTCGGTCACCAGATCCACGGACCACGCACCGTTGAAGTTGCCGGCCTCACGGGCCTGACCGGGCAGCGGCGCGAGGGCGACGAGGCCGGTCCCGAGGGTCAACAGTGCGACGAGTCTGGTCATGCGTCATCCTTTGGCGAAAGGCTCGGCCAGCCCCGGCCGCGGTTGGCGCGAGGGTTCCAAGCAGACGATCAATCGAGAGTGATCGTAGGATACGCACGCAAGCGGCAGGATTATGACGGGCTGTACCGTTTCAAGGTGAGTGGCATGTCACACGCGGCCTGAACCCGCGATGACTGGCGCGGGACGGCGAATTACCTTGGCGGTATTTGGGGGGCGAGGGGGCGAGCCGGTTGTTGGTTCGGCCCTGCCTCACGCCAATGCCGTCGGGGGTACGGTCAGCGGTTGTAATACGCTTGCAGCGCGGCCCGGTCTTTGGTCAGGGGCACCGCCAGAAGAGCGAGCACCCGGGCCTTGTCGGGGGTCAGGTCGTCGGCGAAGACCGCCCCGGCCTTGAGCAGGGTGTTGCCGCCACCCTTGAAGCCGTACACCGGCAGGGCTCGGCCGTTGTAGACCTTGGTGGCCACGATCACCGGCACGCCCTTGGCGATGGCGTACTGGATCGCGTCGTGCATCGCCGCATTCACGTTGCCGAAGCCGTAGGCCTCCACCACGATGGCCTCGGCGCCGCCATCGGCCGATTGACGCACCTGCGTGCCGTCCGCCCCCGCATACATCGACACGAGATCGATGCGCGGCATGCGCTCGGGGATCGCCAAGGTCTGGCGGCGCAGGGACTTGCGCGAAAAGATCACCCTGTCCTCGTCGACGTAGCCGAGGGTGCCGGCATCGCCCGAGTTGAAGGTCTCGACGTTGCTCGTATGGGTCTTGCGCACCTCGCGGGCGGCATTGATGCGGTGGTTGAGGGTCACCGTGACGCCCATGTCGACGGCGTCGGGCGACAGGATCTGCCGGACGGCGTTGAGGAGGTTGCGGCTGCCGTCCGCGTCGGCATCCGAGGCGTTCCGCTGGGCCCCCACCATCACCACGGGCTTGGTGCTGCGCAGGGTGAGGTCGAGGAAGTAGGCGGTCTGGTCGAGGGTGTCGGTGCCGTGCAGGACCACGGCGCCGACGATGTCGGGCCGGGCGAGCAGCTCGTCCACCTTGGCGGACAGGCCGGGCCAGAGCTCCGGGCCCATGTAGTCGCTCGGGACGTTGCTGAACTCGGTCACCTCGATCCGGGCGATCTCGCCGAGTTTCGGCACGGCGCCGACGAGGTCGGCTCCCGACAGGGCCGGCACCGGCGCCCCGGTCGCCGGATCGTTCTTCATCGCGATGGTGCCGCCGGTGGCGACGATGGCGACCAGGGGGCGCTCGGCGGCTGTGGCGGTCATGCTGGCGGTCAGGGTCCAGGCGAGGAGAGCCAGGACGGCGCGACGGAGGAAAGCAGGTTTCGTCATGGCACGCCCGGGCTTCGAGGAAGGGGAGGGGTCAGTCGGTCAGGGGCCGCGCCTCTTCGGGCAGCATGATCGGGATGCCGTCGCGGATCGGGTAGGCGAGCTTGGCCGATCGGCTGATCAGCTCCTGCCGGGCGAAGTCGTAATCCAGGGTGTCCTTGGTCAGGGGACAGACCAGGAGTTCGAGGAGCTTCGGGTCGACACGGGTCGCCTCGACCGGGCTCTGGGTGTCATCGGCCATGGGCGTTCATCCTCTATGGAACGGTCACTGAAGGGTGGGCTCGGTGCCCGAGCCCCGCACCAACTCCATTTCGGTCACGGCGATCAAGACCTCGGCGCGTGTCTTGAGGTCGGGCGCTTCCAGCATCGCCTGCTTCTCGCGGGCGCCGAACGGGCTCATCATGCAGAGCGCGTTGACCAGCGCCTCGTTGGGCGCCTCCTCGATCCCAGCCCAATCGACCTTGAGGTCGTTGACCTCGACGAAATCCTTGAGGGCCTTGAGGACGCCCTCGCGGTCCACCGCGTCTTCACCGGCACGCGGCTCGAAATCGGCGGCGAAGTCATCGTAGGACACCTGACAGCGGCGGTAGCGGGAGGCCACGGCCATCTCGCTCTCCACCCGGAACCGGGCGATGCCCGTGAGCGAGATGAGGTAGCGCCCGTCGCCCGTTTCGGCGAACTGGGTGATGCGTCCGGCGCAGCCGACCCGGAACAGCTTCGGCGTCATCGGCGATGTCCCGCTCTCGATGTCGGGCTGAATCATGCCGATGATCCGGTCCGTGCGCAGGGCGTCGTCCACCATCGCGAGGTAGCGCGGCTCGAAGATGTTGAGCGGCATCTGCCCGCGGGGCAGCAACAAGGCGCCCGGCAGGGGAAACACCGGGATCACCCCGGGGCAGTCGCCCGGTCCCTTATAGCCCGCATGCGTGCTCATCGCGTCGCCCCGTCGGTTCGTTGCCTTACGCGAAAATCCGGCCTCACGCGAAACCTTGGCTCGATGCCGAGTGTCGGCCTCACGCGAAGACCAGGGTCGACAACCGGCGCCGGCCCCGGATCGAGGCCTTATCCATCAGGCCCCAGGCTTCGAAGAAGGTGAGCAGCTGCTTGCGCGCCGCGCCTTCGTTCCAGGTCCGGTCCCGCCGCTCGATCTCGATGAGCTGATCCACGGCCTCGTCGCGCTTGTTGAGGCCGTTGAGGCCGAGCGCGAGGTCGAACCGGGCTTGATGATCGTTGGGGTCGGCGTCGATGCGGCTCTGGAAGGCGCCGAGATCGCCGAGTTCGGCGGCCTTCTCGGCGAGTTCCACGGCCGCCCGAACCCCCACCAGCGCCGGGTCGGTCGCCTTGTCGGCCGGCGCCAGGGCGAGGACTTCCTTCGCCTTGTCGATGGCGCCGAGGTCGAGCTGGAGCTTGGCCAGGGCCGCGATGGCGGTGACGTTGCCGGGGTCCTCGGTGAGGATGGCGGCATAGAGCTGGGCGGCGCCGGCGGTGTCCCCGACACCCAGCATCGCGTCGGCCTCGGCCAGGGCCTCCTCGATGGGGGAGGGGCCTGCCGGGCCGGCCAGGCGCTCGATGAACTCCTTGATTTGGGCCTCGGGCACGGCGCCCATGAAGCCGTCCACCGGCTGGCCCTTGTCGAAGGCGATGACGGCGGGGATCGACTGGATGCCGAGCTGGCCGGCGATGGAGGGGTGCTCGTCGATGTTCATCTTGACGAGCTTCACGGCCCCGGCCGAGGCCTGGACCACCTTCTCCAGCACGGGGGCGAGCTGCTTGCAGGGGCCGCACCAGGGCGCCCAGAAATCCACCAGCACGGGCTGCTGCATGGATTCGGCGACGACGTCCTGGCGGAAGCTCGCCGTGGTCACGTCCTTGGTCGGTTCGCCCGCCTGGGGCGCGTCGTTCAGCATCGGTTCCTCGAAACGTCGTCTGGGATGTTCGGTCGTGAGCCGGGTCTGTCCATCCGGACGCCCGTCCGTCAAGAGATGGTCGCGCGCGGGTGCCGGAACCAGTCCCGAGCGCGTCCTACTGTGCCGGGGCGCCGGGGGGCGCTTTGGTGTCGGTGACGAAGGTGCCCGCGTAGGCGCCCTTGGCGGCGTTGGCCTCGCAGGTGATCGCGGTCTTGCCCGGCGTCGGCGTGCTGAACGAACAGGCGCCCACGGCCACGAGGGGCCCCTGGACCACACCGTCCTTCGTCGTCTCGCTCGGGATCACGAGGTTGATGGGCTGGAGCGGATCGGTCTCTTCCGTACGCTCCTGCTGGGCACCGTTGCCGCTGAAGCTGAGGGCGCGTCCCTCGGCCGCGAAGTCGAAGCTCGTGCGGCTGCGCGAGACCGTGTTCATCAGCGTGCCCTTGCACGTCGAGGTCAGGTCCTGCCCGGCGATCACGAGTTTCTCGCAGCGGCCCTCGAGCTTGACCGCCGTCTGCGCCAGGGCGGGGCCGGCGAGGAGGACGGGTGCGAGGACGAGGGCGAGTCGGAAGATCGGAAAGTGCGTCATGGGGCAGATGTATGGTGGCGTCCCGATCTGTCGAGGGGCGATGGGTCGAGAGGACCTCGCCACCACGAACGGTCCGTCAGGCGGCCTGCGGTGCCGCTTGCCCCGGCGGCGCCTCCTTCTGGAAGGCGCGGATGTCGAAGGCATCGTCCGGCACGCGGGTGAGGAAGCGCTCCGCCATCTCGAACAGCAGCAGGTCCGGTCGCACGGATTCGACGTAGCCCCAGTCGAGGCTCGACGACCACACGAAATGCACCTCGCGAAACGTCTCGGCGAGGAGGCCCGTCAGCATGATCGGCGCGAAATGGGCGTAGGAATCGCCGAACAGCACCACCGTGCGCGGGTCCGCGCCGGGGGTGTCGTTGCGATAGATCACGTGGGCGCCGACATGCAGATCGGGGGCGCGTCCCGCCGCCTCGTAGGCCTCCACCAGGGGACTGGCGTAGTGGCGCCGCGCGTCGCGGTCGATGACCCCGTGGCTCGCCGTCTCCTCGGGCAGGCCCGGAAGCTTGTCGCCGAGATCGCGCACCCGGGTCGTCTCGAAGCGCGGCCGGTCGAAGAGATCGGGCGGCGGCACCGCACCGCAGGCGCGCAGCAGGGTGCGATAGGCGAAGAGGCAGCCGTCGTAGTTCCAGTGGGTGTCCGTGCGGTAGTAGAGCGGCACGGGGCCATCGCGGGCCGCCCGCATCGGCCCGAGCAGATCGACGAACGCCGCGTCGTTTCGCAGCCGCTCGGCCAGGCGCCGGGCCGGCGAGCGCTTCGGATCGAACCCGAGCCCGTCCGTGCGGTCGTCGTAGACGGACAGCTTCTCCGGCACGAGGGTGTGGACGTAGCGGATACCGAGGGAGCGCGCCCGGGCGGCGCGCGCTTCGATGAGCTTCGCCCAGGCGCGCAGGCGCCACCAGCGCGACGGGGTCGCGCGGTACTGCGCGAGCACGCCGTTGCTGCCCCCGATCAGGAAGAGCCAGCCGTCCCGGCCCACATGAACGATCTCCCGGTGTTTTCGCCGCATGCGCGGTCCTTAGACGCCGAAGGGGCCGCTGAACAGGGAGGCCCTGGACCCGGGGCTAGGCCTGCGCCATCTGCCGTTTCCATGACGCGAACCCCCGCCACGTCCGATCCCCTGATCCTGACCCTGGAGATGGATGCGCAGACCTTCGCGCATTTCGACGGCCTGCGCCGACGGCATTTCCCCGCCGCCCTCAACCACATCCCGGCTCACGTCACCCTGTTCCATCACCTGCCCGGGCTCGACGAGGCGGGCATCACCGAGACGGTGGTGGCCCTCGCCCGGACGCAGGCGCCGCCGGAGGTGGCCGTGACGGGACTGCGCTTCCTCGGGCGCGGGGTCGCCTATGGGCTCGATGCGCCCGGCCTCTCCGCGTTCCGGGGACGCCTCGCCCATGAGTTCGCGTCCGTCCTCACCGCCCAGGATGCCCAGGGCTGGCGCCCGCACGTGACCATCCAGAACAAGGTGACGGCCGGTGTCGCCCGCGCGCTGCTGGCCGAGCGCGAGGCCGCCTTCGCGCCCTTCACCTTCACGGCGCCGGGCCTCGTGCTATGGCGCTATCTCGGCGGTCCGTGGGAACGCCGCGCCGCCTTCGCGTTTGGAGAGAACCGGTGAGCCAGCACAGGACGACGGCGCGATGAAATCCCTCACGGCCTTCGGGCGCATCGACCCGTTGATCGGCCGGGCCAACGCCCTGCGGCTGGCGCTGCGCCTCAACGAGGTCGGGGCCGTCGTGGCGCTCCTGGCCGTGAGCCTGCTCGGCTACGGCTTCTTTGCTTTGGCGAGCGAAGTCGGCGAGGGCTCCACCGCGGCCCTCGACCGCAAGATCCTGCTGTCCCTGCGCAATCCGGCTGATCTCTCCGACCCCATCGGGCCGCGCTGGCTCGAGGAGACCATGCGGGACATCACGGGACTGGGCAGCATCTTCACCATCGTGTTCGTCACGGTGGCGGCCGTGGCCTACCTCGCCATGACCGGGCGGCGCCGGATCGCCGTCTTCGTGGTCGCCGCCATCGGCGGGGGCGAGCTCGCCTCCACGGTGCTGAAGCTGTTCTACCACCGGCCCCGGCCGGACCTCGTGCCCCATGGCATGGAGGTGTTCACCGCGAGTTTTCCGAGCGGCCACGCGATGATGTCGGCCATCGCCTACCTCACCCTCGCGGCCCTCGTCGCCCGGGTCGATCGCCAGCGCGGCGTCAAGGTGCTGGTGATGCTGGTCGGCGTGTCCATGACCCTGCTCGTCGGCTTCAGCCGGGTCTATCTCGGCGTCCACTGGCCGAGCGACGTGCTCGCCGGCTGGTGCGTCGGCGCGGCCTGGGCAGCCCTGTGCTGGTTCATCGCCCTGCAACTCCAGCGCCGCGGCGAGGTCGAGGCTCCGGGCACGGCGTCGGCACCCCGTTAACGCTGCGGACGGAACGGCGACGAGGGCACGCATCAATTGTGGCGCGGTTGTGGTTGTATGGTCGCGCAACCCATGGAGATCCGCTTGACCGAACCCCGAGAACGCCGACGGGACCCGCGCCAGCGAAGCCTCCTCGGTGCCAGCCTTCAGGTCGGCCCCGGTGAATCGATCACCACCTGCCTCGTGCGCAACGTCGGTCCGGAGGGAGCCAAGCTCATCGTGAGCGCGGCCGTGCCGGTGCCCGCCACCTTCCCGGTCACCATCGACGTCCGTCGCGAGACCCGGACGGCGCATCTCGTCTGGCGCGAGGGCGACGCCATGGGGATCAGCTTCGCGCCCGAGAAGTCCGCCGGCGTCACGGTTCCCCTTGATCTGGTGCGGGAGCTGCGTGCGGTCCGGGCGGAGAATTCCAGCCTGCGGGGACGCCTCGCCGCCGCCGGCCTGGACGACTGACCGCCGAAACATCCACACGCAGGAACACGCGCTGCCGCATGGCGTTCCCGGACAGTCATCGACCTGTCCGAGGCTTTCAGCGGCGTGAATTCATGAGCGACGACTTTCCCGTTTCCCGACGAAACCTTCTGCGCGCCGGCGGCCTGACGGTCACGGGCGCGGCCCTCGGCCTCGGCACCGGGGCTGCGGGCGCGCAAGGGCTGCCCGGTCCATCCGTGCCAGCCGATACGGGCGCGGTGCAGGGCGGCAAGGTGATGTTTCCGAACTGGCGCGGCGCCGGCGATCGGGTGCCGCCACCGCCGCCCGCGCCCCTCCCCCCGGCTCAGCGGGTGGGCTTCGCCGTGGTCGGCCTCGGGCGCCTCAGCCTGGAGGAAATCCTGCCGGCCTTCGGGGAGACGAAACGCGCGCGCCTCGCGGCCGTGATGTCGGGCACGCCAGCCAAGGCCCGCCTCGTCGCCGAACAGTACGGCGTACCGGCCGATGCGGTCTACGGCTACGACGGGTGGGAGCGCCTGGCGCAGAACCCGAACGTGAGGGCCGTCTACATCGTCACGCCCAACGGCCTGCACCGCGATCACGTCGTGGCCGCCGCGAAGGCGGGCAAGCACGTGCTGTGCGAGAAGCCCATGGCGAATTCCTCGGCCGAGGCACGCGAGATGATCGAGGCCTGCGCCAAGGCCAACCTCAAGCTCATGATCGCCTATCGCTGCCAGTACGAGCCCTACAACCGTGAGGTGACGCGCCTCGCCCGCTCCGGCGAGTTCGGCAAGCCGCGCCTGATCCAGGCCTTCAACGGGCAGACCACGGGACTGCCCGAGCAGTGGCGCCTGCGCAAAGCCCTGGCGGGTGGGGGGGCCTTGCCGGATATCGGTCTCTACTGCCTCAACGGCGTGCGGGCGCTGACCGGCGAGGAGCCGGTCTCGGTGGAGGCGAGCGTCTATTCCCCACCGGGCGATCCGAAGTTCGCCGAGGTGGAGGAGACCGTCTCGTTCACCTTGCGGTTTCCCTCCGGCCTCATCGCCCAATGCATGACCGGCTACGGCATCCACGAGTCGCGCCGGCTCCAGCTCCATACGGAACGGGCCGACATCGACCTGCGCAACGCCTTCGCGTATCGCGGCCAGCACCTCGTGGTGTCGCACCCGGACGGCGCCGTGGAATCGCAGGATTCGCGGATGCTGACGGCGAAGAACCAGTTCGCCCTCGAGATCGACCACATGGCCCGGTGCATCCTCGAGGACCGGCGCCCGCGTACCCCCGGCGAGGAGGGCCTGCAGGACCACGTCCTCATGGAGGCGATCTACGAAGCCGCGCGATCGGGTCGTCCCGTCACCGTCGGGCCTCCCCCGGGAAGCGCTGGCGGCCTCGATGTCACGCGTGGCCCGGAACTCGACGACGCCGGCTGAGGAGCCCTCCGGATCGTCATGAAAGCAGGGTAGGGTCGGTTTCGAACACCGACCCGAAAGATCGCCCATCTCCCGCCTTCGCCTCGCCCTCTGCCTGCTCGGTCTCGCGAGCCTTCGCGGCGCCCAGGCACAGAGCCCGGCCGAGGAGCTGGCGCGAATCGCGGCCGAACCCATCGCCATCGGGTCGTCCCGGGGGGCCGGCGGCGATCCGCAGACCTCGGTCGCGCAGTCGGTCACCTCGTCCCGGCCCTCGGCGAACCTCGACACGTCCATCGAGGATCAGCTCGGTCCCTCCGGCGATCCGTTCGGCCTGCGGGCCTTCCTCAAGACCCGCGGCATCACCTACAGCCTGACCTACATCGGCGAAGGCCTGGGTAATGCGACCGGGGGATTGCGGCGGCGCGCGATCCTCGAAGGCCTCCTCGACCTCGAGATCGATGTCGATCTCGGGCCCCTCGTCGGCTGGCAGGGGGCGCTCCTGCACACCAACCTGTTCCAGATCCACGGTGCGGGCCTGTCGCGCGGCACCCTCGACAACATCATCACGGTCAGCGGCATCGAGGCCCTGCCGTCCTCGCGCGTCTACGAACTCTCCTTCGAGCAGAAGCTGTTCGACGACCGGTTCTCGCTGCGGTTCGGGCAACTCGCCGCCGACACGGAATTCGCCGTGACCCAGACCGGCACCGTGTTCGTCAATTCCACCTTCGGCTGGCCCAACAACATGGCCGTGGTGATCCCGAGCGGCGGCCCGATCTATCCCCTGGCGGTCCCGGGCGTCCGGGCGAAAGTCGTGCCCAACGCGAATTTCTCGCTGCAGGTCGGCGTGTTCGACGGCGATCCGGCCGGTCCCGCCCGCTCCGGCGCCGGTCCCGACCCGCAGCGGCGCAACCGCACCGGCACCAACTTTCGTACCAACGACCCCGCCCTCGTCATCGCCGAGGCCGCCTACGCCTACAACATCGAACCCGGCAGCACCGGCGAGGCCGGAACCGTGACGCTCGGCGGCTGGCACCATTTCGGGCGCTTCGACAGCCTGCGCTTCGACGGGAACCGCGTTCCCCTGGCCTCACCCGACAGCACCGGCATCGCCCGCCGGTTCCGGGGCGACAGCGGCCTCTACGGCATCATCGACCAGACGATCTACCGGGAACCCGACGACCCCAACGACGGCGCCAGCGTGTTCGTTCGCGTGGCCGGCGGGCCCTCGGACCGAAACCTCATCGACCTCTATGTCGATGCCGGCATCGCCTACAAGGGATTGGTGCCGGGACGCTCCGACGACACCGTCGGCATCGCCTTCGCGCTCTCACGGGTGTCGCGCACGGCACGGGCCTTCGACACCGATACGATCCTGGCCACCGGTGCCCCGGGTCCGCGCCGCAGCAGCGAGGCGGTGCTGGAGGCGACCTATCAGGCGGTCCTCGGCCCCGGCGTGACCGTGCAGCCGGATGTGCAGTACATCTTCCGGCCGAGCGGCGGCATCGCCAACCCGCGCGATCCCGATGCCGGGCGCATCCGCAACGCTGCGGTGTTCGGCCTGCGGACGACGATCCGATATTAGGGGTATCGGTCCTGAAGGGGGCGCCGGTTTTCGGAGCGAACCCGATGGCCGGTCGGATTTCCCGTTCGTCCGCGCCTGCGACGGATCAGTTGAGCCTGCGTTCCGCCTCGACCTTCTTGGCCAGGGCCCGCCCCACCTCGTACAGGGCCTCGCGCAGGCCCGGGAGGGCCGCCTTCGCGCCGTCGTTCTCGATGAGTGCGTTGGCGATGAGGAGATGGTCGGCGATGGTCTCGAGGTGGTCACTCGCCGTGGTCATCGGGTGCGGCGGCGGTGGCACGAAACGGCCGATGTTGCCGAACGCCGCCGGTGTCTCCGCCCCGTCCAACGACAATTCGGTCATCGACCCGAGGTAGCCCAGAAACGTGCGGCCCGGCGGGCCGAACGAGGGAACACCGCCGGCGCCGATCCAGCGTGCGCCACCATCCGTGGAGCGCAGGCGGAACTGGATGCAGAACTCGGACGCCGTCTCGACCGCCTGCACCAGGATCCGTTTCACGATCGGACGGTCATGGTCGTGGAGGCACGACAGCCAGCCCTCGTTCAGGGCGGCGGCGATGGGCTGGCCCGTGAGTTTGGTCCATTCCGGGCTGACATGGCTCAATGCGCCCACCGGATCGATCGCGAAGATCACTGAGCGGCTCCTGCCTCAATTCAGCATCATCGCGGATGTATCGCGTATGCGATCGCGGGCCTGCGGCCCGCGCGGTTATGTCTTTTGATAGATGGTGTCGTCCATCGCAATGGTTCCATGGTGCGACTTATGGTCGAGAAACAGCGCCGGGCGGATCGGGACGAGAGAGTTCGTGCGCGCGTCGGGCAGATCGCTGACGCACTCAACGTTCCGACGGAGTATTTCTACGCGGATACCACGGCACAGAGCAGTGCCGCGGAGGCGAACGAATGCTTGCGGCTGTGGTTTCAGATCGAAACGCCGGAGCGCCGCCGCCGGGCCCTCGCCCTCCTGCGCGCCCTAGCGGAAGGCGAAGATCTGGCGGAAGGCGAAGATCTGGCGGAAAGCGAAGGGCCGTAGGGCCGTCCGTGCGGCGCTGCCGCGTCATCCTTCGAAAACGCTCGGCCGCAGACGTTGAGGCTGTGCCTACTCGGCCGCCGGGGTGTTGAGCGCCAGCAGGCGGGCCGTGCGGGTGCGGGCCGCCGTCCGCGCGGCGTCCGGCTCGCGCCCTTCCAGGGTCCGTCGCGCATCGTTGACCGCGGCATGGACGGCGTCGATGGCGAGGATCAGGGCGCTGATCGTCCGGGTGTCGATGTTGCGGGCCCGGGCGTGCTGGACCACGTCGGCCACTAGGCTGTCGGTCTCGAGCACGAGACCGTCGAGGTCTTCCCGCGTGCGCGCCGACCGCACCTCGCGCAGGAGATCGAGGAGCCGATCCAGCACCACATCGATGCGCTCGCGCTGCTCACGGGCGAGGCGCTGACCGAGCCAGGCGATACCCGAGCCGATGGTGCCGCCGAAGAAGGCGAGGAGGTAGATGTAATCCTCGTAGCGCTCGAACAGGGTCTGCTGCTCGCGCTCGAAATAGTCCACCGCGCCCGGATGGTTGGGCAGGCGCGCGCTGGTGGCGGCGACGCTCGAATCGAAATCCGGGGCCTTCATCAGCTTGGCGATGGGGGCTTGCGGGGCGAGCTTCGAGCGCCACTCGAACAGGTGCTGGGTGACGGAGGCGACGGTGATGCGGCTGATGCTACCCCGGGCCATCAACCGGTAGGACGCCCCGACGGTCTTCACGTCCTCCTCCGGGCGCTTCGGGCGCCCGCCGAAGGTGCCGGCCGGGATCGTCACGGATTGTAGTTCGGGCATCCGTTGGATGATGGCCTCGCCGTCGGGCACCGAGACGAACGTCACCTGCTTGTCCGCCGCGGCCGCCTCGACCGCCCGTACGGTGGAGATGGCGGCCTTCGACGCCGGGGCGGCGATCACCGCGACGGCGTCGACGCGACCCTCCTGCAGGGCGCTCGTCACGTCTGCTGGCTTCAACGGCACCAGGGCGACGCGGGCGGGGCCCATGACCCTGTCCGGTCCGGCGTCGCCGATCGGCTCCGCGGTGAAGTCGTAGAAGCCGAGCAGATTGGTCACGAACGGCACGTCGGCCTGATGCCGTTCGACAATGCCGAGGCGCTTGCGCGACAAATCGGGAAAGCTCTCGATGGCCGCCGCCGCGGGGGCGACGATGAGCAGCGCCTCGTCGTGCAGGATCGCCAGGGTCAGGCCATTCTCGGGCAGCAGTACGTCCGGGCGCACCACTGCGAGGTCGGCCTCGCTGCGCTGGAGGGCTTCGGCGGAATCGCGCACGTCGTCATAGGGGATGACCTTGAGGCGGACATCCTCGTGGCCACGGGCCAGCGCACGGGCGTAGGTCTGGAGCAGGTTCGCCTCGGCACCGTCACGCGGACCGACGGCCACGGTGAGCGTCGTCGGACGCGACAGGTACACCACCGCTCCGGCCAGGGCCGCGAGGCCGAGGGCCAGCACGACGAGGAGCCATTCGCGTCTCAGGAGGAATGCCGGCATAGCATGCTCGAGCCCTCGTCCATCCTTGCGATCCGGGTCGGATCCTTATTGGGAGTCTGAACCGGAAACCTGTCCGAAGCGTAAAGAACCGATGAATGCCTCAAACGTTGCAAATCCCAAGCCGGGGAGGGGCAACCCCTTCCCTGGGAAGCGAGCCTTTTTTGAGAGCAGGCCCTTTTTGAGAGCAAACCTTCCATGACAAGCCTTCCATGAAAGGAACGTCGCCTTTCGACAGGTCGAGCCGGGACACGCCGGCGGTCGTCAAGCCGACCCGGCCCGTGAGCGCGGCCTATCTGGAACGGGCCGCCCTGCATTACCTCGAGCGCTACAGCGCTTCGGTGGCGATGCTGCGGCGGACTCTCCAGCGGCGGGTGGACAAGCGCTGCCGTCTGCGCGACGAGGACCCCTCCGTCCACGCCGAGACCATCGACGCCGTGGTCGCCCGGGCCGTCAGCGCCGGCCTCGTCGACGATGCTCGCTTCACCGCCGGCCGGATGGCGGCCCTGCGCCGACGCGGCACTTCGGCCCGAGCCCTCTCGGCCAAGCTCGCCGCCAAGGGGGTGCCGCGCGGCCTCGTCGACGAGGCCATGGCGGCGGAGCGCGACGAGGCCGAAGCCGAGGGGACCGACACCGAGGAGGCCGCCGCCAACGCCTATGCCAAGCGCCGGCGGCTCGGACCCTGGCGCCGGCCCGGCACCCGCGAGGCCCACCGCGACCGCGATCTCGCCGCCATGGCCCGGGCGGGCTTCCCCTACGGACTCGCTCGCCGCATCGTCGAGGCGGAGCTGGAGCCGGACGCGGATTCCTGAGGCTGCGACGATCCGGCAGCGCACACGATCGTGTTTCGTCGAAGAAAAAATTGAACGAACCGCGAACGGAGCGCATCTCTCTTCCATGGACGAAGCCCTCGCGAAGAAGCTGCGCATCCTCGCCGATGCCGCTAAGTACGACGCCTCGTGCTCCTCTTCCGGGGCGCCCAAGCGCACGGCCGGCAAGGGTGAGCTCGGTTCGACCACGGGGGCGGGCATCTGCCACGCCTACACGCCGGACGGGCGCTGCATCTCGCTCCTGAAAATCCTGCTGACGAACTACTGCCTGTTCGACTGCGCCTATTGCGTCAACCGGCGCTCGTCCAACGTCGCCCGGGCGAAGTTCACCGTCGAGGAGGTCGTGACCCTCACGGTGGAGTTCTACAAGCGCAACTACATCGAGGGCCTGTTCCTCTCGTCCGGCATCATCAAGTCGCCCGACCACACCATGGAATTGCTGACCCGGGTGGCGAAGTCGCTCCGGCGCGACCACGGCTTTCGCGGCTACATCCACCTGAAATCGATCCCGGAAGCGAGTCCCTGGCTGATCGAGGAAGCGGGCCTCTACGCCGACCGGCTTTCCATCAACGTCGAACTCCCGACCGAGGTGAGCCTGGAGCGGCTGGCGCCGGAGAAGAACGGTCTGGTCATCCAAAACGCCATTCAGCAGATCGGCGAGCGGATTGTCGAGGCGAAGGCCGAAAAGCGCCGGTTCTCGCCGGCCGGACAATCGACACAGGTCATCGTCGGCGCCGACGCCACTACCGACGAGGCGCTGATGCGCAAGAGCGCGCATCTGTACGGGTCGTTCAACCTGAAGCGGGTCTATTACTCGGCCTTCAGCCCGATTCCGGATGGCTCGACCATCCTGCCGTTGAAGTCGCCCCCGCTCCAGCGCGAGCACAGGCTCTACCAGGGCGATTGGCTGCTGCGGTATTACGGCTTCACCCCCGACGACGTCGCCGATGCCACCGAGGACGGCATGTTCGCCCTCGACGTCGATCCGAAACTCGCCTGGGCCCTCAAGCACCGCGCGCACTTCCCCCTCGACGTGAACCGGGCCGATCGGGAATGGCTCTTGCGGGTGCCGGGTCTCGGGGCGCGCGCCGTGGACAAGATCATTCGGGCGCGGCGCCACACGCGCCTGCGCCTGGAGGACGTCGCCCGCCTCACCTCCGGCCTCAAGCGCGCCCGGCCGTTCCTCATCACGGAGGATTATCGCCCAAGCGGTGGGCTCACCGATCGCCTCGACCTGCGCGCGCGGCTCGCGGACCCGCCGAAGCAGTTGAGCCTGTTCTGACGATGGATCCGGGCGACCTGTTCGGGGCCGGCCCACGGGCGGTGTCCCTCGCGGCCGGCGCGGATGTCACGGGATTCCGCAATGCCGTCCGGCGCCTCGTCGCCGGCGATGTCCCACCCGAACGCGTGGTCTGGTCCGTCGGGGAGGCGCCCGGCCTGTTCGGGGCAACGGACGAATCGGGCGAGACGCCGCCGCTGGCCCTGCCGCGCGGGGTCGCCGACCTCGTGACCCGGGTGGTGCCGCATCGCGACCCCGAGCGGTACGCCCTGCTCTACACCCTCGTCTGGCGTGTCCTCCACGGCGAGCGCCGCCTGCTCGAAGTGTCGAGCGACCCCCTGGTTCATCGCCTGGAGCGCATGGCCAAGGCCATCGCCCGCGACCTGCACAAGATGCACGCCTTCCTGCGCTTCCGCCTTGTGGAGGGTGAGGGGCCGGAGCGCTTCGTCGCCTGGTTCGAGCCCGATCACCATATCCTGCAGGCCGCAGCCCCGTTCTTCGTCGGCCGCTTCCGCAGTCTGCACTGGACGATTCTCACCCCCGAGGGGTCTGCCCTGTGGGACACCTCCGCGCTCACCTTCGGCCCACCGGGACGGCGGGAAGACGCGCCGACAAGCGACGGATTCGAAGCGGGCTGGCGCGATTACTATGAGAGCACCTTCAATCCCGCCCGCACCAACCTGGCCGCCATGCGGGCGGAGATGCCGAAGAAGTACTGGCGCAACATGCCGGAGACCGCCGCGATTCCGGGCCTCGTCCGAGCGGCGGCGTCGCGCACGGATTCGATGATCGAGCGCGCGCCCCAGAAGGCGATCAAGCGCGATCCCGTCCGGGCGGTGGCAGCCATGGCGGATCAGGCTCCGGAATCCCTCGACGCCCTGAACGCCATCATCCGGCGCTCCGAGCCCCTGGTGCCGGGGGCGACCCAAGCGGTTCTGGGCGAAGGACGGGTGGGCGCGGCCATCGCCTTCGTGGGCGAGCAGCCCGGCGATCACGAGGACCGACAGGGGCGCCCCTTCGTGGGACCCGCGGGCCAGCTCCTGTCGAAGGCCATGGCGGAAGCCGGCCTCGTGCGTGGGGACGCCTACCTCACCAATGCGGTCAAGCACTTCAAGTTCGAGGAGCGTGGAAAGCGGCGCATCCACCAGAACCCCACCGCCGGCGAGGTCAGCCACTACCGCTGGTGGCTGGAACGCGAGCTCGACTTCGTCACGCCCCGCCTCGTCGTCGCCCTCGGCGCCACCGCCGTCCTGGCGCTCGCCGGTCGGGCGATCCCCGTCACCCGGGCGCGGGGCCCGGCGGAATTCGGCAAGGGCTACGCCGGGTTCATCACCGTCCACCCGTCCTACCTGTTGCGCCTGCCGGACGGGGCGAAGGACGAGGCCTATGCGGCCTTCGTCCAGGATCTGCGCCGCGTCGGCGAACTCGCGACGCGGCTGGCGGCCTGACGGGTCTTCAACGCCGTCGCGTCAATCCGAACATCGCGAACCCCGCGAGCGCCGCGAGGCCGAGGGCGAGACCCCGGTTGCCGCTGACCGCCGTCGCCACGGAATCGCCGGCGCGGCGCAGGTCGTCGGCGAGCGGCGAACCCGTGAGGATGCGCTCCGCCCGAGCCTTGTTTTCGGGCCGCGTGTTGATGGCGACGGAGAAGTCGTCGTCGTGGCGGATGATGTCGATGCTGTTGCGGGCGAACCCTGCCCGCGCGAGACGGTCGCGCGCCGAACGAGCCTGGTTCAGGGAAGGAAAGGCAACCGAGGCGAGCACGCTGTCCGACATGAAATCTCCATCTCCGCTTGGGTTTGAGCCAAACACGGCGGCGCGAGGGGGAGTTCCGTTTCGCCGCCTTAAGGCCTCCGCAACCCGGGGCGCTTAGGCCCGCGTCGACCCCCCCAGGACGGCCCTGACAGGAGATGCCCGCTTGCGCGATCCCTTCGTTCCCGACGCGCTGGCCGAGCGCCTGCGGGCCAAGCGCCGCAACACCCGGCCGGTGGAAGCGCTCACCTGCGAGCCGGCCAAACCCGTCTTCGCCGAGCTGCTGGACGGGCGCGGCCACGGCACCGGGCAGTTCGTGCGCCTGTCGCAGGGCATGGTCGAGCGCATCACCCGGGTGGTGCGCGGCACCGATTAGCCGGCCCTTGCGCCCGCCCGGTGTTCCGCATCCGTGCGAACCGCCGTAGAGACCCGGCGATGGAGCTCAGACCCTACCAGCGCGCCAGCCTCGACGCCCTCTACGCGTCCTGGCGCACCGAGACCGGCGACGGCCTGATCGTCCTGCCCACGGGCGCCGGCAAGGCCTTCGTTATCGCGGCCCTGGTGCGGGAAACGATTGCCCGCGAGGCCGGCGCGCGGATCGCCGTCGTCACTCACACCCGCGAGCTCATCGCTCAGAACCACCGCGAACTCCTCGCGTACTGGCCCGAGGCCCCGGCCGGGATCTACTCGGCGGGGCTCGGCCGGCGCGAGACGGCGACGCAGATCCTGTTCTGCGGCATCCAGTCTGTCTGGAACCAGACCGATTCCATCGGCGCCTTCGACCTCGTGGTGGTGGACGAGGCCCACCTGATTCCGCGCGCCGCCGAGACCCGCTACGGCCGCTTCCTCGCCGCCCTGCGGGCCGCCCGGCCCGATCTGCGCGTCGTCGGCCTCACCGCCACGCCCTACCGCCTCGACAGCGGCCGCCTCGACGAGGGCGCGGGCCGCTTGTTCGAGCGCATCGTCTACGAGGCCAATGTCGGCGACCTCATTCACCAAGGCTACCTGTCGCCCCTGATCTGCAAGGCCACCGCCACAGCGCTCGATGTCTCCGGCGTGGGCAAGCGTGGCGGCGACTACATCCCGAGCGCCCTGGAGGCGGCGGTGAACCAGGACTGGATCACCCGCGCGGCCGTAGAGGAGATGGCCGGCTACGGCCGGGACAGGAAGGCCTGGCTCGCCTTCTGCGCCGGTGTGGCCCATGCCGAGGCCGTGCGCGACGCCGTGCGGGCGCAAGGGGTCTCCTGCGAGATGGTGACGGGCGAGACGGCCAAGCGCGAGCGCGACCGGATCGTGCGCGACTTCCGCGCGGGCCGCGTGCGCTGCCTGACCTCCGTCGGCGTGCTCGCGACGGGGTTCAACGTGCCGCGCGTCGACCTCATCGCCCTCCTGCGCCCGACCCAGAGCACCGGGCTCTACGTCCAGCAGGTCGGCCGGGCGCTGCGCACCGCGCCGGGCAAGACCGATGCCTTGATCCTCGACTATGCCGGGCTGGTGCGGATGCACGGCCCCGTCGACATCGTCACCGCCCGCAGCGCCGCGCTGATCAAGGGCCGCGAAGGGGAGGTGCGGGCGAAAGCCTGTCCGGGCTGCGGCGCGCTGATCCCCCTCAACGCCAGCACCTGCGAGGGATGCTGGGTCGAGCCGGAGGACGAGGCCGACGACGGGCCGAGCCATGAGGCGGCGGCCGAGGACGAGCACCCGATCCTATCGCGGGCCGTGCCGGTGTGGCGCGGCATCCGGGGCTGGCAGCTTGCCCGCCACATCGCGTCGGGCAGCCTCGACGTGGTGTTCCGCACGGAGGACGGGCTGACCCACCGGGTCCGGATCGGCCTCGAACAGACCGGCTATCCCCGCGAGAAGGCGGTGCAGTGGTGGCGCCAGTTCGGCGGCGGCCGCGATGTCCCCATGAGCGTCTCCGAAGCCCTCGACCGGGCCGACGACCTCACCCGCCCCGCCGCGATTCTCATTCGCACCAACGGCCGCCTGTCCGAGAGCGTGAGCTACCGCTTCGCCGATGGGCGCACCTTCGTCGATACGCGGCGCCTCGACGGAGCCGGCGCCTGATTGCCCGGGGTCGGCGATTTCGCGGAACACGCATGGCCCCGCCACGGTTGCACCGTTCGGCTCCCCGGGAAGTCTCAGTGAGGACCACCATGCGAGATCCGTCGGCGAAAGGTGTCGGCGCCCTGTTGAGCGACAGTGTGCGCCATGCGGCCGACCTCGTCGGCGGCGAGTTCGAGCTCCTGCGCCGGGAGACCGACGGCAACATCCGGGCGATCCTGGGTCTCATCGCCACGTTCGGCACGGCGTCGCTCCTCGTGCTCGCCGCCCTGATGCTCTTCGTCGTCTTCCTGGTGAAGGCGGCTGGCGCTCTGCTCGGCTCGGAGGTCGCCGGGGCCCTCGTCGTCGGGGGGCCCTTCGCCCTCGCCACCGTCGTCCTGACCGTGCTGGGAATCAGGCGCATGTCCCGCGACAACCTCGCGCCGCGCCGGTTCGAACGGCAGGTCGCCCGCGACGCCCGCATGGCGACGCGCCCGCGCGGCTGACACGCGCGCTGGGTACGTGAGCGCTCGCCTTGAATCACGGCGCCGGGGGCGGTACCGCTCCTGGCCGATGCACGGATTCGAGCGACAGGGTTGACCGCCATGACCGAGATTCGCCCCCGCCGCAGCGTCCTGTCCATGCCGGGCTCGAATGCGCGAGCCCTCGAGAAGGCGGCCCGGCTTCCCACGGACGTGGTGATGATCGACCTCGAGGACGCGGTGGCGCCCGAGGCGAAGGAGGCGTCCCGTCAGGCCGTCGCCGAGACGGTCGGGTCGGGGCACTTCGGCCGGCGCGAGGTAGTGGTCCGGATCAATCCCCTCGACACCCCCTGGGGCGAGGCGGATCTCGCCGCCATCGCGCCCGCCGGCCCCGACGCGATCCTGGTGCCGAAGGTCACCCACTCCGATGCCCTCGTGGCCGTCGGCTCCCGCCTGCGCCGCCTCGGGGCGCCCGAGCGTACCCGCGTGTGGGCGATGATCGAGAGCCCCATGGCACTCCTGCACATCGGCGAGATCGCCAGTTCCGCCCGCGACGTCGACACCCGGCTCGCCTGCCTCATCGTCGGCCCCAACGACCTCGCCAAGGCGAGCCGTGTCCGCCTCGGCGTGCCGGGGCGTCCGGCCTTGCTGCCGTGGCTGATGACCGTGATCGCCGCCGCCCGCGCCTACGAGATCGACGTCATCGACGGCATCTACAATGCGTTTCGCGACGCCGACGGCTTTCTGGCCGAGTGCGAGCAGGGCCGCGATTGCGGCTTCGACGGCAAGATGCTGATCCATCCCGACCAGATCGCGCCCGCCAACGCGGTGTTCGGGCCGACGGATGCGGCCGTGACCGAGGCCCGCGCCATCATGGCGGTCTTCGCCGATCCGGCGAATGCCCGGCGCGGCGTGGTGGCGTTCGAGGGGCGGATGATCGAGCGCCTGCACGCCGTCGAGGCGGCGCGGGTCGTCGCCATGGCGGAGGCCATCGCGGCGCGGGCGGCGTGACGCCCGCGCCCGAACTCGCCGTCGATCTGCGTCTGCTCGACCCGCGCCTGACCGGCTGGGGGTTTCCCCATTGGGGATCCGCCGGGGCCGCCGGCCTCGACCTGCATGCCTGCCTCGACGCGCCCTTGACCCTGGAGCCGCAGGGGCCGGCCGTGCTGATCCCGGCGGGGTTCGCCGTGGCGATCCGCGACCCGTCCTGGTGCGCGCTGATCTATCCGCGCTCCGGTCTCGGCCACCGCGACGGGCTCGTGCTCGGCAACGGCGTCGGGGTGATCGACGCCGATTACACAGGCCCGCTGATGATCTCGGCCTGGAACCGCAACCCGGCACCGGGCCCGGCCCTGACCATCGCTCCCGGCGACCGCATCGCCCAACTCGTCTTCACCCGCATCGTCCGCCCGGCCTTCACCCTCGTGTCCGGCCCGGTGGAGACCGGGTCCGGGCGCGGCGCGGGCGGCTTCGGTTCGACGGGCGTGGGGGTCGGACGGACCCAAACGCCCTGAGCGGTGTTCACCCCTCGAACAAGCATCGAGCGAGGGACCCTCATGGCATTCGTATCGCAGACGGTGATGGAAGAGGGATTGGCCGCCAAGCGTGCCGGCCTGTCGGACGACGCCAACCCGTACCCGGCCGGTTCGCAGAACAGCGCCGACTGGCTCGAAGGCTATACCGCCGACGAAGCGGAGCAGAACGTCGACCGGATCGAGTCGGAGGCCTGACGCGCGCGACTCGGCGGCGAGCCCCCGGGCTTCCCTCACAGCCGCTGTTGGCCCGCGGGCAGGCCCGCCTGCGTGACTTCGATGCGGATCGTCGCCCGGCGGACTTCCCCCTCCGCGGTCTCGACTTCGATCTGGACCTCGTCGAACCCGGTGAACTGGGCGTTGGCTTGGTAGACCACGACCTGCCCGGACACCTTCTGGTCCGGGCAGCGGTTTTTCTTGCCCGTGGCGATGCTGGCCGTGGTGGCGATGACCCGGCCGTGCTTGGGCAGGCCCGGCACCCGCAGGGTCGGCGCGGCGCCCAGGCTGCAATCGCGCTTCAACGGATTGAGCACCGCGATCTGCACCGGCTTGCCGGCGGCGACGCTCACCTGGGGCTTCACGGAATCGGGATTGTCGGCGCCCTGGCCGAAGGCCGCCGGTGCGGCGAGGAGGGCGGCAGCGAGGACGAGGCGCTGGGTGCGACGGGCGGCGATGCCGGGCATTCGGGTCTCCGGTCGAGCCCCCCGGGAGGCGGGGCGGCGGGAGCGGACCCTATCGCGGGCCGGGCTTCGATTGAACCCGCGCGGCGGCCCTCGCCCAAACAGAGGCGCTCAGCGCCGCAGCATGGCGATCCAGGAGGAAACCGGATCGACCACGTAGGCGGCCATGGAGGACGCCCATTCCCGTGCCCGTGCCACGATGGTCCGATTGCCGTCCCCGCCCGCGCGCTCGGCCATGAGGGCGGCGACGTAGGCGTCCTCCCGCTCCTTGCAGGCATCGAGGGCGTTGCGCTGTGCGCCGGCCTTGCCCTGGAGCGCAGGCTGCTCGGCGAAGGAGTCGCGCACGCAGGTCGTCCAAGCCCGCTCCAGGGCCGCCACGTCGGGCGCGGCCAGAACCGTGCCGAGGGGCAGGACGAGGGGCGGGCCGAGGGCCAGACCGAGGACGAGTCGCGCGGGGATTCGCATGGGCCCGATATCGCCGATCCGACCGATCCTTGACAAGGGAAGCCCCGGCCCCGCAACCGTCACGCCGCGCGATACGTTGCGGTGCTGCGATACCCGAGCCGCGAAGCTTCATGGGAGCCGGACCCGAGGATGCACCTGCCAGCGATGCCCATCCGGCGCGAGCTGGTCTTCCTCGCCCTCACGGTGCTCCTCGTGCTCGCGGCGGCGGGCGCCTTCTACCTGTCGCGCGCCACCACGCTGACGGTGGCCGTGGCGCCGAGCGACGGCACCGAACCCGCGCTGATCCGGGCCTATGCGGACGCCCTGAAGGTGAGCCGCAAGGAGATCCGCCTGAAGGTCGTCCCCTTCGACGACGTGCGCGACTCCGCCGCCGCCCTGCAGACGGGGAAGGCGGATCTGGCCGTGGTGCGCCCCGACGTCGCCTTGCCGGAGAACGGCCTCACCCTGGCGATCCTGCGCGATCAGGCGATGATCATCGCCTCGCCCGAGCCCTCCGGCATCACGGCCTTCGACGACCTCGACCGCAAGCGCCTCGCCATCCTGGCCCACCGCGACGCCGACCACACCCTGATCAAGGCCCTGGTGGAGCATTACGGCCTCACCCTCCTCGACGGCGCCCCGGACGGCCCGGTGCCCGCCCGCCACGTCGCCCTGGTGCAGCTCGACGAGGCGGACCTGGCCCAGGCCTTCGCGAAGAAACGGATCGACGCCGTCGTCTCGGTCATCGCCCCGGCGGCACCGACGGCCCTGCGCATCGTCGGAATCGTCCAGGCCGCGAGCCGCACCCGCAAGGTCGCCTTCGTCGATGTCGCCGACGGCACCGCCATCATTGAGCGCATGCCCCGGCTCCAGGCGGTGACGATCCCGGCGGGGCTGTTCGGCGGCGCCCCGAAGGTGCCCGCCGACGATGTCCGCACCATCGGGGCGTCCTACCGGCTCATGGCCCGGGCCGGCCTGTCGCGCACTGTGGCGGCGGACGTGACCCAGCACCTGTTCGAGTTGCGCAGCGGCCTGTCCAACGCCACGGCGGCGGCCGATTACATGCTGGCGCCGAGCTACGAGACCACGGCCGCCGCCACCAGCGCCCGCCTGCCGATCCATCCCGGCGCCATCGATTTCTTCGAGCGCGAGCAGCAGGGCTTCATCGAGCGCTACGAGACCTGGATCTACCTCGTCGCCTTCCTGGGCGGCGGCTTCGGCTCGGCCCTGGCCTGGATCCGCCAGCGCCTGTCGCGGGTGCGCCGCGAGCGGGTCGAGGAGGCCACCGACCGGCTCCTCGCCATCCGGGCCGAGGCGCGGGAGACCACCGACCGCGCCGGCCTCGATGCCCTCGCGGCCGAGATCGACGATCTCGCCGGGGAAATCGCCCGGCACGCCCTCGAGCGCCCGACGGAGGCCCGCACCATGAGCGCCGCCGCCATCGCCATCGACGCCGCCCGCTCGACGGTGCGGCGCACGACCCTCAGGGGCGACGGCCGGTCCGGACGACCGGGCGCATCGGAGCCGCCCGCCACTGCCCTGTCCGCCCCCGAAATCGCCTGATCGCGGCGGCGATCCGGCATCCCTCGCCGCGCGCCGCCGGCTTGGATTGCCTCACAGAACTCGCGTTCATCGTCGGTTCGCACTCCGAGCACGACGGCGCAACGGGCGTTTTGTGAGAGATACTGAAGGCGCTCCGAATACTTGGGCTTTCACGAGAAAGATCACGGTCCGGTCTCAGAAATCGCGCGGGATTCCATCTGGCACCATCGTGAGCGCGCGCCACCCACCCAGTCTGGAACGGGTCTCGACTGAGCCGGTTGTGCGCAGAGACCATCCGGAGACCTTCGCATGCCCGACAGCCCCGTTCGTTACAGCGCCGATGTCGAGGACGTGAAACCCGATGAGGGGCAGACGATCGAGGGGCTGTGCCGGACCTTCGATACGATTCTGGAGCGGACCGCCCAGGATTACGGGCACGCCGTGCGGTCCGTGCACGCCAAAGCGCACGGCATCTTGGAGGGGACGATGACCATCGCGGCCGGGTTGCCCCCGGAACTGGCGCAGGGCCTGTTCGCGGTGCCGGGCGAGCACCGGGTCTACCTGCGCCTGTCCACGAATGCCGGCGATCTCCTGCCCGACGCCGTCTCGCTGCCGCGCGGCCTCGCCCTCAAGGTGCTGGATGCCCCCGGCGCGCGTCTGGAAGGGGCCGAGGGGACGAGCCAGGACTTCATCATGGTCAACGCCCCGAGCTTCCAGGCCAAGACCGCCGAGGCGTTCCATGGCAGCCTCAAGCTGCTGGCCAAGACGACGGACCGGGCGGAATCCCTGAAGGTCGCGGCCTCGACGGTGCTGCGCGGCGTCAACAAGGCGCTGCAGGCGGTGGGCGTGGAGAGCACGACCCTCGGGTCGCTGGGCGGTGCGCCGAACGTCGATCCCCTGGGCGAGACCTATTACAGCGTTACGCCGTTCCGGTACGGCGACCACATCGCCAAGTTCTCCCTCGCCCCCGTGGCCCCGGCGCTCCGGGCCCTGACCGGCCGGGAGATCGATGCCTCCGGCCGCCCCGACGCGATCCGCGAGACCGTCCGATCCGAGATGCGGGATATCGAGGCCGTGTGGGCGTTCCGCGTTCAGCTCTGCCGCGACTTGGAACGCCAGCCCGTCGAGGACCCGACCGTGGTTTGGAACGAGGAAGAGGCGCCGTTCCACACCGTCGCAACCATCACGGTCCGCCCGCAGGACAGCTGGGACGCGGGCCGTGTCGCGGCGGTCGACGAAGGCATGCGCTTCGGCGTCTGGACCGGACTCGCCGCGCATCGGCCGCTGGGCAACATCAACCGCGCGCGCAACGCGCCCTACCGGCACTCGGCCGATTTCCGCCAGCGTTTCAACGGATGCCCCATCCACGAACCGACCGGACAAGGGCCGATCGGACAAGTCCGGGACGGGGTGGTCTGACCCATGGCCAACGCTCAGCCAGCCGGAGCCGGCTTGCCGCCCCGCGTAAAGGTCGTCGCGTTCGACATCATCGGCACGGTGTTCAGCATGGCGCCGATGCGGACCGCGCTGACGGGACTCGGGCTTCCCGCCCTCGCCCTCGACTTCCTCTACACCGCCGCCTTGCGGGATACGTTCGCCTTGGGTGTGACGGGGGCCTTCGCACCCTTCCGGTCCGTCATGGCCGGCTGCCTCGACGAACTGCTCGCCATGCAGGGCGTGACGGCGTCGGTGGAGCAGAAGAAGGCGGTGCTCGGCCTGATGAAGACCCTGCCGCCGCACGACGACGCACGGGCGGCGTTCGAAGTGCTCGCCGGGGCCGGCCTGCGTATCGTCGCCCTCAGCAACGGGGCCGCCGAGACCACCCAGGGGCTCCTCGATGCGGCGGGCCTGGCCGGGCTCGTCGAACGGGTCCTGTCCGTCGAGGCGGTCGGTCTCGCGAAGCCCCGCCCGGAAGTATACCGCTATGCCGTCCGGGAGGCCGGTGTCGCCCCGGGTGAGATGGCCCTGGTGGCGACCCATCCCTGGGACATCCACGGTGCGAAGGCCGTCGGGCTCGTCGGCGGATACGTCGCGCGTGGGCGTCCGTTCTCGCCGGTGCTGCGGGCGCCGGACGTGACCGGCGAGACGCTGCTGGACGTCGCCCGACAGCTCGCCGCGCCGTAGACCGGCGCGGACGTTGCGGCGCTCAGGCCGCGGCGTCGTGGGAAGCCCGCCGTGGGGGCCGGCTTCCCGTCATGAGGCGATCAGGCGCCGCCCCACTGCATGGTCAGTCCGCCATCGACCACGAGGGTGTGACCCGTGACGTAGTCGGAGTCGTGGGACGCCAGATAGAGGACAGCCTTTGCGATCTCGTCGGGTTGGCCGGCGCGGTGCCACGGAATCCGCTCCAGGGATGCCTCCAGCTTCTTCGGATCCTCGAACCGGTCGCTCGTCATCGGGGTCTCGATCAGGCCGGGCGCGACGTTGTTGACGTTGATCTTGTCCTCGGCGAGCTCCCGCGACAGGCTGCGGCAGAAGGAGCCGATGCCGGCCTTCGACATGCCGTAGGGCGCGCTCCCCGGCGTCGGCAGGTGCTGGGCCACGGACGAGACGGTCACGATCTTGCCCCGTCCGCCCTGGGCGCGGCGCACCGCGATAAAAGCCTTGGCGCAGAAGACCGGCCCCATCAGGTTGACCCGCAGGATCTGCTCCAGCTTCGCTTCCTCCATCTCCGCCACGGGCATGCCGCTCATGGCCTGACCGGCATTGTTGACGAGGATGTCGAGGACACCAAGTTCGCGTGCCACCTGCGCGAAGGTCGCCTCGACGGAGGCCGCGTTGCCGACATCGTCCTGAATGACGAGGCAGCGCCGCCCCTGCGCCTCTACGCAACGGGCGGTCTCCCGCGCGCCCTCCGCATCCGTGTTGTACGTGATGGCGACGTCCGCGCCTTCGCGGGCGAACAACTCCGCCGTCGCTTGGCCGATGCCCGAATCGGCCCCGGTGATGAGGGCACGCTTGCCTTGCAGCTTCATGATGATCCCGTGTTTCGCTGATGCGGGATCAATCGGCGCTTCCGAATGTCGGTTCCTGCGACGGAGAGTCAGGCGCCATCCTCCGGACTCGCGAAGCCGTCGAGGAACGGCCGCGCTGCCGCCTCCGCCGCGTCCTCGACGGCCCGGTAGCGCGCGACCACATGGGCCCCGAGGTCGGAGAGATGCGCGCCGCCGCCCGCCCTGCCGCCCGCCTGTGTCGCGACGACGGGCCGCCCGAAGCCGTGGTTCATGGCCTCCACTAGCACCCACGCCCGTCGATACGACATGCCCAGCGCCCGGCCCGCCGCCGAGATCGACCCGTGCTCCGCGATCGCCTCGAGGAGCCGGACCTTGCCGGGCCCGATGCGGTGACCGTCTCCGAGATCGATGCGGATGCTCAGGCGCGCCATCGGGGTCTTTCTTTTTCCAAAAGCGTCGTCTTCCAAGAGCATCGTCGTCCGATCGGCTCCGACACGAAGCCCTTCGGAAGAAAGCCCCTCGCCTTCGTTATGTCCGTCTGTATATATCGGGGGGCGGCCACGCATGATATTCCCGGTGGCCCGTAGCCCGAACGTCTGTGCCTTCCCGAGGACCGAGCCCGCATGCGCGCCACCCTCCGTGCCCTCGTCTTCGCCGGCCTGATCGTGGCGGCCCCCGCCGCGCGGGCCGCCGAGACTGCCACAATCTTCGCGGCCGCGAGCCTGAAGAACGCCCTCGACGCGGCCGGCAAGGCGTTCACGGCGGAGAACGGCGTCGCACTGAAGACGAGCTACGCCGCGTCGTCGGCCCTGGCCCGGCAGATCGAGCAGGGTGCGCCCGCAGACCTCTTCGCCTCGGCCGACCTCGAATGGATGGACTACCTCGAGAAGAAGTCGCTCGTGCGCCCCGGAACCCGGGTGAATCTGCTCGGCAACCGCATCGTGGTCATCGCGCCGAAGGACGCGACGATCACCGCCGTGCCGTTCACCCCGGCGGGCTTCGACGCGGCGCTGGGCCCCGACGGGCGGCTCGCCACGGGCGAGGTGACCTCCGTACCCATCGGCAAGTACGCCAAGGCGGCCTTCGAGACGCTCGGCCTCTGGAGCGCCCTGCAGCCGCGTCTGGCCCAGGCCGACAACGTGCGCGCCGCCCTCCTGCTCGTCTCGCGCGGCGAGGCTCCGTTGGGCGTCGTCTACGAAAGCGATGCGAGGTCCGATCCCGGCGTGAAGGTGGTGGGTGTGTTTCCGGCGGACTCGCACCCGCCGGTCGTGTATCCGTTCGCCGTCACCGCCGAGGCAAAGGGGGACGGCGCGGCCCGCTTCCTCACCTTCCTCCGAAGTGCGGCGGCCCGGCCCTATTTCGAGGCCCAGGGCTTCCAGATCCTCGGCCCCACTCCACCCCGCCAATGAGACCATCGATGAAGATCAGCGCGCGCAACACCCTCAAGGGCAAGGTCGTTTCCGTCGAGAAGGGCGCCACCACCGCCCACGTGAAGATCGAGGTCGCCGACGGCACCGTGATCACATCCTCGATCACCAACGAGGCCGTGGACTCCCTGGGCCTCGTGGTCGGAGGCCAGGCTTACGCCGTGGTCAAGGCGTCGGATGTGATGATCGCCGTCGACTGAGCGCGCATCCGGGTCGCGGCCCCTACTCGAAGTCGCCCGGCTGCGGCGGGGCGACGGGGGTGAACAGGCTGCGATCCGGCTTGAGGTCGAGGAGCGGCGTGCCATCGAGGCAGTCGAGACCGCGCACGGTCAGCACCGGCCCCTCGACGGAAACCAACTGTGCGATGGATGTCCCGATGGGATTGGGGCGCACCGGCGAGCGCAGGGAGAAAGTACCGCGCGCGACCCCGTCGCTCTCCGGGCACTGGTGGACGAGGTCCCGCCGCGAGGCGTCGAGCCAGTACAGCACCTCGATCCGCGCGTAGGCCGACAGCCCGTCGAGGGCGGCGACCCAGGGCTCGAACACCTCGATCCGACACAGGGGGCCGTCGGCCCGCCCCTGACGCGGGCAGGCGAGGCGGTCGGTCCAGGGCGTGGAGATCCGCCCGATATAGACGAGGCCCGCATCGGTGGCGGCGGGCGGGGCCACGGCGATTTCGTTGGGGCGGATCTCGTTCAGGCGCACCATCGGCAAGGCCTCTCGCAATCAGGATAGGATCGGGGCGCAGACGGAGCGGCCGTATCCGGGCAGCGGCACCACCGCGACGGCGACGCCGTAGAGGCGCTCCAGGCTCGCGGGCGTGATCGTCTCGGCCGGGCCCCCGAGGGCGGCGAGGCGCCCTTCGTGCAGGAGCGCGACGCGGTCGGCGCAGAGGAAGGCGTGGTCGGGGTCGTGGGTCGACAGGATCACGGAGATCCCGCCGCGTGCGAGCTGCCGGACCTGATCGAGGACGCGGGTCTGATTGCCGAAATCGAGGCTCGCGGTGGGCTCGTCCATGACGAGGAGGCGGGGCTCCCCGGCGAGCGCCCGGGCGATGAGTACCATCTGGCGCTCGCCGCCGCTGATATCCGTGTAGATGCGGTCGGCAAGATGCGTGACGCCCAGCGTCGCCAGCGCCCGTTCGGCGTGCTCGCGGTCGACCCGGCCCGGGCCGGCGAAGGCGCCGAGCCGGCTGGCGCGCCCCATGAGGACGACGTCGCGGACCGAGAACGGGAACAGCGCGCCGTGCGCCTGGGGCACGTAGCCGAGGCTGCGGGCGAGCCGGGCCCGCGACCAGCCCGCCACGTCGGCGCCGTCGAGCAGGATTCGCCCGGCCTGCTTCGGCAGCAGCCCCAGGAGGGTCTTGAACAGGGTGGTCTTGCCGCCGCCGTTTGGGCCGAGCAGGCACAACACCTCGCCGGCCGCGAGGGTGAAGGTCACGCCGGACCCGATCCTCCGGGCTCCGTAGCCGAACGCGAGATTCTCGACGCCGAACATCGTCAGGCCCAGCCCCGCCGGCCGCTGGCGAGGAGCCAGAGGAAGAACGGCGCACCGATGAGCGCCGTGAGGATTCCGAGGGGCACTTCCACGGAGGCGAGGGTGCGGGCGGCGATGTCGACGGCGAGCAGATACCCGGCGCCGAGCATCAGGGAGGCCGGCAGCAGGCGCCGGAAATCCGGCCCCACCAGGAGACGGGCGACGTGGGGCACGAGGAGCCCGATCCAGCCGATGACCCCCGTCATTGAGACCGCCGCCGCCGTCACCAGGGTCGCGGCCATGATGAGGAGCGGGCGCAGGGCCCGGGTCTCGACGCCCAGCGCCCGGGCCTCCTCCTCGCCGAGACTCATCAGGTTCATGCGCCAGCGCAGGAGCACCAGGGGCACGAGGCCGAGGACGATGGCCGGCAGGATGGCGCCGACATCGCCGAGCGTCACCGACGCGAGGCTGCCGAGCAGCCAGTAGGTGATGGCCGGCAGCTGGTTGTAGGGGTCGGCCAGGACCTTGATGAGGGATATCGCCGCCCCCAGCACCGCCCCGATGGCGACGCCGGCGAGCACCAGGGTCAGCACCGGATCGTGCCGGCGCACCGCGGCGCCGACGGCATAGACGCAGGCCACGGCGCCGAGGCCGCCCGCGAAGGCGAGACCCTGGATCGCCGCCACGGGGAGCGACAGGAAGATGCCGAGCACCGCCCCGAGGCTGGCGCCGGCCGAGACCCCGAGGATGTCGGGCGACACCAGGGGATTGCGGAACAGACCCTGGTAGGTCGCCCCGGCCGCCGCGAGGGACGATCCGACCACGAGGGCGGCGACGACACGCGGCAGGCGCACCCGCAGCACCACCGTCTCGACGGTCGCGTCGGCGCCGGACGGCCAGCCGAACAGCTTGGCGGCGAGCACGGCGAACACGTCGCCCGGCGGAACGGCGTAGCGGCCGAGCCCGAGCGCCACGATGGCGAGGGCGGATAGGGCGAGGACCGGCAGTGCCCATCCGGCGAGGACGAGGGCCCGCCGTCGTCGCGTCCCCCGCAGGGCCATGGCCTCCGCCGTCACGGCGCCGCGGCGCCGTCGAGGAGGGCATCGACCTGCGCGGGCGTGAGGTCGACATGATAGAACCGCCGGTAGAAGTCGCGCGTGACCTCGGTCAGGGGCTCCGGGAACAGGTCGGGATAGAGCGCGCCCGCGAGCCAGCGCACGCCGATGAGGCGATTGGCCCCGGGCGGCGCGTCGAACCAGCCGAAGGGCAGGGTCGGCGCCTGAAGGACGCGGCCGTCGCGTACGGCCTTCACCCCGGACCAGAGCGGATCGGTGGCGATGGCCTTTCGGAAGGCCGGGTCCTGAGTCACGATCACGTCCGGGTTCCAGGCCAGGACCTGCTCCGGCGAGACGGTGGCGAGGCCGGTCTGTCCCGTCGCCACGGCGACGTTGCGGGCGCCGACGACGTCGAGCAGTTCGGCGTTGAGGGCTCCGGCCGGCGCCGTCTCGAGGCCCCTGGGACCGCGCGCGTAGTAGACGCGGGGGCGCCGGGCTTCGGGAAGCGTGGCGACCGTGTCGGCCACCGCCTTCAGGGTCGCGTCGGCAGAGGCGGCCAGACCTTCGGCCGCGGACGGGTCGCCGATGAGGTCGCCGAGTTGCCGATAGGTCGCGGCGGTCTTCGCGAAGGTGCCGTCGAGGATCACGTAGGGAATGCCGGTCTGCGCCTGCACCCGGTCAGCGAGGGAAGCGTAGGTCGGCCCCGTGCTGCCGACATCGACGATGAGATCGGGCTTCAACGCCAGCACGGCCTCGACGTTGGCGGTGCCGCCGCGCCCGGTGAGGCGCCCGGTGGCGGGCAGATCCCGCGTCTCGGGTGCCAGGAACGGACGCTCCGCCGGGGTCGGCGCGCGCACCCAGCCGACCATCCGGCCCGGCGCGATGCTGTAGAGCATCACCGAGGCCGGCGGGCCGGCGGCGAGGATGCGGGCCACCCGTTCGGGAATCTCGACGACCCGTCCCGCCGCGTCGGTGAACGGGCGCGCCGAGGCGGGGAAAACCGCGAGGCCGCCCATGAGGAGGGCACCCGCGAGAACACGGACCCGCGTCCGCAAGTGTCTGACAACGTTCATCGGTTCAGTCGCTCTTCGCACGCCGGTAGCCGACCGTCCGATCCGCACCCTCCGCCACGGCCTCGGCGACCCGGTCGAGGAGGGCGTCGGGCAGCGAGGCGCTGCAGGCGAGGTAGTAGCATTCCCAGCCGAGGGAGAGGAACGCAAGGCCGAACCGCTCGGCCGCCGCTCGGGCCCCGAGGCCGGCATCGGCGGCCCCGGAGGCGATGACCGCGGCCACCGCCTGATGCGTGAACTCCTCCGTGGCGTAGCCCTGGATGTCCGATGGTTCGATCCCGTGCTCGGCGAGGAGGCGATCGAACCACACCCGCGTCCCCGACCCCCTCTGCCGGTTGATGGTCCGCGCCCGCAGGCGCGCGAGGTCGGCGAACCCCTGGATGCCGAGGGGATTGCCGGCGGCGAGCATCACGCCCTGCTCCCGCTCGAACAGGGGGCGGACGCGGATCCCGGGCGTGTCGCCGAGGTCGGCGAAGGCGGGGCCGGCGAGGGCGAGCCCGCCCGGACCGCAATGGAATCCGGCAGCGTCGGCGCGGCCCTCGGCGAGGCGGGCGACGGCATCCGCGCTGCCGGCGACGACGACGGCGATCCCCGGCCAATCGGCCAGCACAGTCATGAGCAGCAGGTCGTGGCTGGCGACGAGGGTAAGGGTGGGGGCCGCGTCGCCGAGGAGGCCGGCGAGGCGCGCCTGGACCGACCGGCCCTCGCGCGCCAACGGCCCCGCCAGGGCCGCGGCGGCCTCCGCGAGGGCATCGTGCAGCGCCACCCCCGTCTCCGTCAGGGTGCTGCCGTGCCCGCGCGTCTTCTGGACGATCTGGTGGCCGAGCGCGCTTTCGAGGGTGCGCAGGCGCTCCCAGGCGGCGCGATAGGACAAGCCGAGTTCCGTGGCGATGCCCTGGACCGAGCCGGTGCGCGCGATGGCCTCCACGATGGCGAGGGTTTCGGCGACGCCGAGATGCTGCTCGCCGATGCGGATCGTTCCGCCGATGCCGAGCGCGATGCTGAGCGGTTGTCCATCGGCGTCTTGCGTCATGGGAGACCGTCGCGAGTGCTGATCCGATGCCTCCGGTTTCGTGACCCGAGGCGACGGACGGATAGCACGCCGCGGGTGAAGCGGCCGAATGGACGATCGTACGTCCAGAGCCCGTTTCGTCCACCATCGCCCTCGATTCGACGGAGCGGTCGCCACCGGTCCGGACAGGGGATCCTGGATGAATGGTTCTCCATCGGAACGACGATTGCCTTCGGGTGGCTAGGCCGGCCGCGATTGCCGAATGATCCCGAACAAGATTGCCATTGTTGCCTCTAAGTCTCTGTCGAATAAGCGAAAAATGTGGCATGAACACCACTTGGTCCGCCATTCCGCTGCCAGGGAGCCCAGGATTCCCGATGATGATGCGGGATGGACTTGCCCTGTCCACGCATCCTCGCCCATGAGTGAACAACACGTCGCCAGAAGGTGACGGTTACAAATACAATCCTGGGTCGGGAAAGAATCATGCGCTCGCTGCGGTACAGCCTATTTGCTTCAGTCGCGCTGCTGCCGTGCGTTGCTCAGGCACAGAGCACGGTTTCGCTCAGCGAGATCAGCGTTGTTGCAACCACACCGATCGGCGTCGCCGCCGGAAATGGTGCGCCCAGTATTCCGGTACTGCAGGCCCCGGGCGGAACGGCTCTCCAGGTTCCGGATACCACGCGTCTGCGTGGCGGTGCTCTGTCGCTCAACAAGATTCCCAGCACAGTCGAGACGGTCACGGCCGCTGATCTGAATTTCGACCGCGCGACCTTCAACGCCGTCGAGACCCTGGCCCGCCGCGTGCCCGGTCTCAACCTGTCGGATAGCCAGGGCAACAACAACCGCGTCGACATCAACTACCGTGGCTTCCAGGCCTCGCCGGTGACGGGCGTGCCGCAGGGCCTCGCCGTCTACCAGAACGGCGTGCGCATCAACGAAGCCTTCGGCGATACGGTCAACCTCGATCTCATCCCGCAGGTCGCCATCAACCGCATCGACGTCGTCACCGGCAACCCGGTCTTCGGCCTCAACGCGCTGGGCGGCGCGATCAACATCCAGATGAAGAACGGCTTCAACTGGCAGGGCACCGAGATCACCGCGCTCGGCGGTTCGGACGCGCGCATCGCCGGCTCCCTGCAGCACGGCAAGATGATCGGCCCATGGAGCATCTACTTCGCGGGTGATGGCCTCAACGACCGCGGCTGGCGCTTCCAGAGCCCGAGCACCATCGGCCGGGTCTACGGCGACGTCGGCTACCGGACGCTGGATTCGGAGTTCCACCTCATCGGCCAGATGGCGCGGACCTATTTCGGCGCCGCCGCCGCGACACCCACGGACTTCACCCACATCGAGCCGCGGGCGATCTTCACCTATCCGCAGACTACCACCTCCGAAGTCGGCACCATCCAGCTCACCGGCCGCGTCGATCTCTCGCCGACCTGGGACATCTCCGGTGCCGCCTACTTCCGACGCTTCAGCCAGCGCTACATCGACGGCAACGACAGCGATTTCGAGAACTGCAGCACGCGCTCGAGCTTCCGCGGCCGGCTCTGCTACGAGGATGACGGCTTCAGCCCCTCGGCCGGCCAGTCGCAGCTCGCTTTCCGTAACCAGTTCCTGATGGTGGGCCGGGGCGCCCCGAACGGCATCCCGTTCACGGCGGGCGTTCCCTACGGCACCCTCGACGTCACCAAGACCGAGGCCACGGGCTACGGCGGCACGCTCCAGGCGGCCAACCGCGACCGGGTGTTCGGCTTCAACAACAGCTTCGTGGTCGGCGGCTCCATCGACGTCGCGGATTACGGCTACAAGTCGTCGAGCACGCTGGGCGTCATCAACCCCGACCTGTCGGTGACGACGAACCCGCTGACGCCCGCCTACGGCACCGTGCCGGGCCTCGGCACCGACTTCCTGCGCACGTCGGCCGCACTCGGCATCGCGCCGAGCTCGGTGACGGGCTCGAACCTCTACATGGGCCTCTACGCCACCGACACCATCGACATCACCGACGCCCTGTCGCTGACGGCGGGCGCGCGGCTCAACTTCGCCCGCATCTCGAGCCAGGACCAGACGGGCTTCTCCCCCGACGTGACGGGCACGCACTACTTCAACAAGATCAACCCGGTGGCGGGTCTGACCTACCGCTTCGCCCCGGGCCTCAACCTCTACGGCGGCTACTCCGAGTCGAACCGCGCGCCGACGCCCCTCGAACTCGCCTGCGCCAACCCGCTCCGCCCCTGCCTGCTGCCGAACTCCCTCGTGGCCGATCCGCCGCTCAAGCAGGTCGAGGGCCAGACCTACGAGGTCGGCTTCCGCGGCGCGCTGCCGAACTTCTACGATGGCGGCCTGGTCAACTATAAGGTCGGCGCCTTCCGCACCGATCTGACCAACGACATCCTGTCGCTCGCCACCCCGGGCAACGCGGCACGCGGTTACTTCGTCAACGTGCCGGCGACCCGTCGCCAGGGCGTCGAGGTCGGCCTCGAATACGTCGCCGACTGGCTCACCGTCTACGCGAACTACGCCCTGATCGACGCGACCTTCCGCTTCAACGGCACGCTGTCCTCGCCCAACAACCCCCTGTCGGTGGACGGCGCGATCGATGTGGTCCCGGGCAACAAGGTCCCGCTGATCCCCGACCACCAGTTCAAGGTCGGCTTCGACGTCGAGGTGCTGCCGCGCTGGCGCGTCGGCATGGCAATGCAGGCCTTCTCGTCCGCCTACTATCGCGGCGACGAGTCGAACCTGAACCGCAAGCTGCCCGCGTACTACGTGCTCAACCTCAACACGAGCTACCGGGTGAACCGGAACCTCGAGCTGTTCGGCTACGTCACCAACCTGACCAACAACCGCTACACGACGTTCGGCACCTTCTTTGAGCCGGGCCTCGTGGCCAACCGCTACCCCGTCAATGACGTGCGCACGACGACGCTCGCTCAGCCGCTCTCGGTCTACGGCGGCATCCGCTACACCTTCGGCGAGGCGCCCGCGCCGATGCCGGAGCCCATCGTGCGCAAGTACTGAGCCGTCATCAGTCACCCACGCCCGGTCATCACCAAGCATCGGTGACGACCGGGTCTCCGCCCGAAGGGCCGGCCTCGAACAGGGGCCGGCCCTTTTCGCATTCATGGGCTCTCGACGCGAGTTGCGAGTTTTTCCTGTCCGTTATGCCTGTTTTAAATAGAAATCCTGCCTGAATACCGTGATATTCGTGTCTAAAGTCCGCGTTTTAAAAAGAATGTGTGATTGATTTGCATCACGTAAAATCAAAGATCGGACACCGGCCCTCGAACACAGAACTATTTTTTGACTCTGCTCGTGCTGTCCGTAATCGTCGCTCCATTGGCAGCGCATGCGAGTGGCCGACCAATCAAAATCATAAAATCCTGGGGGATACGATGTCGAGGCAAGGTCAAGTGCTGCGCCGCTCACTGATGGTGAGCGTTCCCGTGTGGAGCATGTTGATCGCCGAAGCCTCGGGGGCGTGCCAGCCCGCCACCCCCACGAGTGGGCAGACCGTGACCTGCACCGATGCGCAGCCGACGGGCTTCGTCGCGCCGGCCGGCGTGACCGGCTTGACGGTCAACATCCAATCCGGCGCCACCATCGGTTCGCAACAGACGAGCGCCGGCACGAACCCGAGCTTCGCCAACGTGCGGGTGAACGGCGCCAGCGTGGTCAACAACGCCGGCATCATCGACAACGGTGCGACGCAGGTTCGCGACAATTACGGTGTCGACCTGGCCGGCGACCGCTCGACCCTGAACAACTCCGGCATCATCACCCTGAACGCCCCCGCCGGCAACACCACGACGCGGATATACGGCGCCAATTCGAGTGCGCCGAACGGCACCCGGTACGAGGGCATCACGGTCAACAATTCCGGCACCCTCGCGGTGACCGAGAACGGCAACGGCATCGCGCGGGGCGTCTATGCGGGCGAGAACACCGCCTCCATGGCGATCACCAACAGCGGCACCATTTCGGCCACGCGCAACGGCGCCGGCACCGCGGCGGTTGCGGCCATCGATTCCGATCCCACCGTCGCGGCGCTCACCGTCACCAACCGGGTCGGTGGCCAGATCACCGGTACGGGCGCCGGGGTCCGCGCAATCCAGGGCCAAGCGCAGAGCTTTACCATCGTCAACGATGGCGCGATCACAGGCCCGGCGGGCGGCCAAGCCATTGTCGTTTATGGCCGTTCCAATACCGCGAGGCTCACCAACAATGCCGGCGGCGTCATCGCTGGCGATATTTGGTTCACCGAGACCGATCCGCCGCGACCTGCAAATATTCTTACCCAGGGACCTGCTCGAAGCAGTTTGACTAACAATTTAGGACTTATTAACGGCGGTATTTTATATGGCATAGGTAATAACACCCTAAATAATAGTGGTGTCATTTCTGGGGATATCATCTTTTCAGACACGGGAGACAGGCGCCTTGGAATTGCTATAGGGCTTACGCCGCCTGACCCAAGTTTGAACGCAGTAAATCTCGGTACGGGATCCAGCATTGGCGGCAATATCATCGCGCAGGGGCGAGGCATCAACAGCCTCAACCTTACAGGCACTGGCACCCTCACGAGTTCGGTCACTGGCTTCACCAACCTCAACCAGACCGGCGCCGCCAGCGCCTGGACCACCGCCAGTGGCTCGGTCCAGAACCTTGGCAGCATCACTGTGGCGGGCGGCAATCTTACCCTCGGCGCCGGCTCGACCCAGAACGTTGGTGGCCTGATCCAAGTGACGGGCTCGGGCGCCCAGCTCACCGTCAACAACACACTGACCAACACAGCCGTGAACCTGTCGGGCTCGAACACAAGTTTGGTCAACAACGGTACCCTCACTGGTACCGGCGCTGCCGGCCGGGACAACAATGTTTTCAGCCGCGTCTACGGCGTGCTCAGCAACTCCACGGGCGCTGACTTCGCCAATGTGGCGGTGACCAACAACGGCACCATCGCGGTGACGGAGAATGGGATTGGGATCTCGCGTGGCATCTATGCGGGCGGGAACATCGCCTCCATGGCGATCACCAATGTCGGCACCATCTCGGCGACGCGCAACGGCAACGGCACCGCCGCCGTCGCGGCCATCGATTCCGACAACGATGTCGCGGCGCTCACCGTCACCAACCGAGCCGGTGGCCAAATTATCGGCACCGGTACGAGCGTGCGCGCGATCCAGGGGCAGGCTCGGGCTTACACCATCGTTAACGACGGGGTGATCACCGGCTTGGCGGGCGGTCAAGCCATTGTGATCTCGGGCGCCGGCAACGCGACGCTCACCAACAATTCAGGCAGTATCATCACTGGCGATGTGCGCTTCATTGATACCGACCTGCCGGTCGCTGCTAGATTCGGCCGCCGCAACAGCACAACTATTAATACGGGGATCATAAGCGGCAGTATTCAGTATGGTGCAGGTGATCACGTACTAAATAATACTAGCTTTATTTCTGGGGGTATTTCTTTCTCGGATGTGTCAAACCGGCGACTTCCGATCGCTATTGGACCCGTGCCTGTTTTGGATCCAAGCGTGAACACGGTAAACCTTGGCACCGGCTCCCGCATCGGCGGCAATATCACTGCACAGGGGCAAGGCATCAACACTCTCAACCTGTCGGGCACCGGCACCCTCACGAGCTCGGTCACGGGCTTCACCAGCCTCAACCAGACCGGCGCCGGCAGCGCCTGGACCACCGCAAGCGGCTCGGTCCAAACCCTGTCCGGTAACCTCACGGTGGCGGGCGGCAACCTCACCCTTGGCGCCGGCTCGACCCAGACCGTTGGCGGCCTGATCCAGGTGACGGGCGCAGGGGCGCAACTCACCGTCAATAACACCCTGACCAACAAGGCCGTGAACCTTCTGGGTTCAAACACGAGCCTCGTCAACAACGGCACAATCACGGGCACCGGTGCGGCGGGCCGGGCCAACGATGCGTCTACCCGCGTCTACGGCGTGCTCAGCAATTCCACGGGCGCCGACTTTTCCAACGTGGCGGTGACCAACAACGGCACCATCGCGGTGACGGAGAATGGGATTGGGATCTCGCGTGGCATCTATGCGGGCGAGAACATCGCCTCCATGGCGATCACCAACGCGGGCACCATCTCGGCGACCCGCAACGGCACCGGCACGGCGGCGGTCGCCGCCATCGACTCCGACGACGATGTCGCTGCGCTCACCGTCACCAACCGCGCCGGCGCCACGATCAGCGGCACCGGCACCGGGGTCCGCGCCATCCAGGGCCGGGCTCAGGCCTTCACCATCGCCAATGCGGGAACGATCACCGGCCCGACGGGCGGGCAGGCTATCGTCGTCTACGGTGCCGGCAATGGGTTCCTCACCAACGCCGCCACGGGTGTCATCACCGGCGACGTGCGCTTCACCGACGCCGACCCGCAGGTGGTCACCACGGCCAACCGCCGCAACAGCACCACGACGAATGCCGGGCGTCTCAGTGGCAACGTCCAGTACGGCATGGGCAACCACACCCTGACCAACACCGGCACGATCACCGGCAGCATCGCCTTCGCGGACATCGCGACGAGCCGGAACACCGTGAACCTCGGCACCGGCTCGACCATCGGCGGCAGCATCACCGCGCAGGGGCTCGGCAGCAACGCCCTGAACCTCTCGGGCACCGGGACGCTTGCTGGCAACGTCGGCGGCTTCACCACCCTGCAGCAGTCCGATGGCGCCTGGACCCTGGCCTCGGGCTCGACCCAGACCTTCTCGAGCGGGGCCACCGTGGCGGGCGGCGTTCTCACGGTAAATTCGACCCTCAACGCCAACACAAGCGTTGGTACAGTTGGAGCCCTCGCCGGCACTGGCAGCGTCGTCGGCACCCTCACCAACGCCGGCGTCGTTGCTCCTGGCTCGGCCGCAGCGCCCTACGGAACGCTGACCGTTTCGGGCAACTACGTCCAGCAGGCGAACGGCACGCTGCAGAGCGCCATCGCCGCCGATGGACAGGCCAGCCGCCTGGTCGCCACCGGCACCGCCACCCTCGGCGGCACCGCCAGCTTCATCGCGGCGGCCGGGACCTACCTGCCCAACGCCCGCTACACCGTGCTCTCCGCCGCCGGCGGCGTGAACGGCAGCTTCGCCAACTTGACCGACAACGGGACGCTGCCGCTCCTCGTCCGCGCGATCGCCTCCTCCGACGCCACCAACGCCTACGTGACCCTGGTGCAGCAGAGCTTCGGCCTCATGGCGCAGACGGCGAACCAGGCCAACGTCGCCCGGGGCCTCGATGCGGCGCTCGCCAACAACCCGCAGGCGCTCCTCGTCATCGACAACCAGAGCAACGCCGGGATCGCCGCGACCCTCGACCGGGTCGCCGGCCAGGGCTACGCGTCGCTGGCCGATCCGCAGCTCCGCTCGGGTCGCGCCTTCGGCAGCCAGCTCCTGTCGCGGGCCTATGCGGCCAGCACGGAAGCCGGCCCGACGGGCTTCACCCTGCCGCCGACGGTCTACGCCGCCGACATGCCGAACCGCGCCCCCGTGCCCGCCCCCCGCTTCGTCGAGACGAGCCGCGGCTACGGCCTCTGGGCCACGGGCTACGGCCAGTTCGGAAGCGTCGACTCCACCGCCAACGCGGCCGGCCGCTCCGAGACCGTTGCCGGCATGGCGGGCGGCATCGACTTCCACCCGCAGGTCGGCACGGTGCTGGGCATCGCGGCGGGTTACGGCTCCGTCGACGTCGGCCTGAACCGCACCGGCGAGCGGGCGCACACCGACAACGCCCAGGTCGGTCTCTACGGCGGCGTCTCCAGCGGCGCCCTCTACGCCAACGCCACCGTGGGCTACGCCCATGCGGAGGGTCGCGTGAACCGGTCCCTCGGCTTGGCGCAGATCCAGGCCGGTGGCGCGCAGGGCAAGGTCAGCGGTGATCAGTTCATCTCCGCGGGCGAGCTCGGCTACCGCTTCGCGGTTGCGCCCACCACGGTGCTGTCGCCCTTCGTCGGGTTCCAGGTGAACACCTTCGATCAGGACCGGGTCCGCGAGGGCAGCGTGGGCCCCCTCAGCCTCACCATCGCCGCCAAGGACTTCCTCTCGGCCCGCACCCTGGTCGGCGGCCGCTTGGAGACGGCGACGACGGTGCTGAACGGGCGTCCGGTTTCGTTCTGGGTCAAGGCGGCCTACGTCCACGACTTCGCCGATATCAGCCGCACCATCGGGGCGTCCTTCACCCCGGTGCCGACGGTGCCGTTCGCGGTCTCCAGCCGTCGCCTCGCCCGGGACCGGGCTCTGGTCGGCCTCGGCGTGAGCACGGAACTGGCTCCGGGCCTGGCCGGCTTCCTCGGCTACGACGCCGAGCTCGCCTCCTCCGATACGATCCAGGCGGTGCGCGGCGGGGTTCGCTACACGTTCTGATCGGGCGCATCGGAACGACAGGGGCCGGCTCGGACACGAGCCGGCCCCTGTTGCTTTTTTGGAACAGGATGACGCGATGCCGTGGAAGGCCGGATGGCGGTGGCTGCGGGGTGGCAAGCCTGCGCCAAACTCCCCCGACGTCACCGTCGTGCTCACCTCGTGCGGGCGCCACGACCTTCTCGAACGCACGCTGGCGAGCTTCCGGGCCTGGAACACCGATCAAGGCATCGCCGAGATCCTCGTGGTCGAGGATGGGAGGGGCGACCCCTCCGCGATCTGCCGGCGCCACGGTGCGCGCCTGCTTCGCCTCGGCCGGTCGCGGGGGCAGATCGCCGCCATCGAGGCCGGCTACGCCGAGGTCCGCACGCCCTACATCTTCCACCTCGAGGACGATTGGGAATTCTATCGCGGCGGTTTCATCGAGCGCAGCCGCCGCCTGCTCGCCGCCGATCCCTCGACGATCTGCGTGTGGCTGCGGGCCTGGGACGACACCAACGGGCATCCCCTGCACTTCGTCTCCCCGGCGGGGGATTTCGGCGTGCTCGCCTTCGGCTACCGGGGCAAGTGGCACGGGTTCACGTTCAACCCCGGCCTGCGCCGCCTGTCGGACTATGCCGCGATCGGCAGCTTCAGCCGCATCCTCGTGAGCCCGCTGAAGCACGAGGGCCAGATCTCGCAGCACTACCACGCGCTCGGCTTCCGGGCGGTGATTCTCGATCGGGGCGGCTATGTCCGCCACATCGGCTGGGATCGGCGCATCCCACAGGGACCGGTGGACCCCCAGCCCGCCTGATCCCGGGATACCGAAGGGCAAGCCCTTCGGTGGGTGTCGGGCAGAGCCCGACTGTCTTCCCTGGCCTCCCTCAGGACGGCGTCCCCCGAGCCATCAGGGCCAGCACCCGCGTTGCCGCCTCTTCCGGAGTTGTGAAGGTGGTGTCGAGGAGCGGCACGTCGAGCTCGGCCGCGAGGCGCCGGTAGGTGTCGATCCGGTCCTCCGGCATCTCCGCCGCGGCATCGATGCCGCGCGCGGCCAGCCGCGCCAGGGTGGCGGGGCGGTCGGTCCAGGTCATCACGCTGAACGGGCGCGGCTCCCACCCGGCGCGGTAGGCCTTCGACAGCAATTGCGACGCCGTGAACCAGTGCCGGTCGAACACCACCGGCCCCGGGGGCGCCTCCGCCAGCGCCAGGGCGACGGCGTCGTGCGCCACGGCGTCGGCGCGGTCGTGCTGGCCGAGGCGGGCGAGATGCACCATCAGGGCGCCGACCCGGCCGGCAAACGGGTCGAGCACCGTGGCGCCGAGAGCCGCCGCCACGTGGCGCGCCACCGCCGACTTGCCCGAGCCGTCGAGCCCGTCGACGGCGAGGGCGATGCGTCCGGCCTGGTCCGCCTTCTCCTGCGCCCGCGTACGCGCTGAGGGGTAGATCCGGCCCTCGCGCCGGCCGTGTTCGAGGTAGTGCAGCGCGCCCTGCCAGGGCAGGGTGAACAGATCGGCGAGGTCGGGATGCAGGCGCAGGTAGCCGCCCGCGTCGAAATCCCCGGGCAGGGGACCATCGAGGGAGACGAGGTCGGCCATGCGCCGGGCTTCCTCCGGGGGCGCGGCGTCGGCCCGACTCCGGACCCGACTCCGGAAATGACGCGCCAGGGTATCGTCGTCTCCGAGAATGCCCTCGGCCACGGCCGCCGCGCGGGCCGCAGGATCGAGCACGATGGCGTCGTACGCGGCCCGCAGGCCGCCCGCTTCCCAGGTCGCGTACCACCGCCGCCAATGGCCGCCGACGCTTCGGTCGAACTCGGTGTTGCGGGCATAGGCCGCCCCGCCCTGGATCACCTTCGCCTCGAACTGGGCGTAGGTCCGGATCGGATAGTGGTAGATGGTGAGGCGCGGTTCGGCCGCCTGCGTCACCGGGCGGTCGTAGGCCGCTTCGTGGTTGCCCTGGCCGATGGAGACGAATCCGTCCGCCCGGCACACCGCCTTGGCGCTGACGGTGCGGATGAGCTTGGAGCGGCTTCGATCCGCCACCGGCGCCAGCACGGCGAGGGTCCCGTCGGCGAGCACGTCGCGACCGCTGCCTTCCTCTGGCGGGATCATGTTGCGGCGGCGGACCATGAGCACATCGGCGGAGGCCTGCGCCAGTACCTGTTTCAGGCTGCCGCCCGCGGCGTGCCAGAATTCGTCGGCGTCGCTGTTGATGATCCAGTCGGCCTTCAGGAGATCGCGGGCGAGGCGCGCCATCCGGGTGACCCAGGCGTATTGCCGGTAATCCTGATCCTCCTCGACGAGGAGGCAGACCCGCCCCGTCGGCACGAACCGCGCGACCACGTCGAGGGTGCCGTCGGTGGATCCGTTGTCGGTGATGACGATGAAATCCACCCCTTGGGCGAGGTGGTAGGTGAGGAAGTCCGCGAAGATGTCGATCTCGTTGCGGATCAGCAGCGTCATCACCAGGCGCATCGTCGCCGCCTCCTTTTTCACGTGAAATGGTTAGCGATTTCGTCACGCATGAGGGCGCCGTAGGAGGCGTTGGCGTGGGTGACGTCGTGCGCCCAGTAATCCGGGTGGAGACAGCCGTCGGCGTCGGCGCAGGCCGCGGGTGCCGGTACGAAAGCGATGCCGAACCGGTCCGCCACCGCCCGCTGCACGTTTTGCTCCACCTGCCAGAGCTTGAGCCGCACCGTTGCGGGCGTCAGAGCGAGGTCGTGCGGATCGAGGCTGTGAGCCGCGGCGAGCTTGGCGCCGTAGGCCCCGATGCCGATGAGTTCGGCGAGGCGCGCGGCATCGGCTTTCGGCGGTGGCGCGCCGACGAGAACGACGCGGGCGGGGCCATGGGCCGCGAGCCGCTCCACGAACGCCGCGAGTCCCGCCCCGGTCTCGGCGAAGCGCGCACGCACGGCCCGCTCGGGGACGACGACGGCGTTGTCGCGCAACGGCAGGTGGGCGAGTTCGGCGACGACGAGGTCGAAGGCGGGGCTGCCCTGGAGAAGGAAGGCATCGTTGTAGCGGTTGCCCTCCCAGGCCAGCGCGATGCGCCGCCCCGATGCGTGCGTGCAGAGACGGTCCCAGTACACGGCCTGCTTCGGCCCCCCGGAGAGCCCGACGAAGCGCCGGTCCTCGGGGTCGAGGGGTAGGAGGGCGGGCGCCTCGGCTCGGTCGCCCCTCACCACGCCGAGTGCCTTGCGGTGCGAGTGGCCGGCGATGACGATGGCGCTCACGACGTGCCCCGCCACGGCAGGATGCCGCGCTCGGTCATCAGGGCCAGGGCCCGTTCCGCCGCCGCCTCGGGCGTGGTGCGCGAGGTGTCGAGGAGCGGCACGTCGAGTTCGGCGGCCAGCCGCCGGTAGGTCTCGACCCGGTCCTGCGTCATCTCCAGGGCGTCGCGGTCCTCGCCGCGCGCGATCATGCGGGCGACGGTGGTCTCGCGGTCGGCCCAGCACAGGAGGGTGAAGGGCCGGGGCTCCCAGCCGGGGCGGTAGAGCGAGGAGAGCAACTGCGAGGCGGTGAACCAGTGCCGGTCGAACACGATGGGCACGCCCTCGGGCACCCGGTCCATGGCCAGGCGACGGCGGCGTGAGCGACGGCATCGGCGAGCGCGTGCTGCCCCGTGCGCGCGAGCCAGACCAGGAGCGGCCCGTTGCCGTCGTAGGGATGGAGCACGCAGCCGCCGATGGCCTCGGCGACGAGGCGGGCGACCGTCGACTTGCCGGCCCCGTCGAGCCCGTCGAGCACGAGGGCGATGCGCTGGGCCTGTGCCACCTTGGTCTCGGCGCGCGTCACGTTCGAGGGATAGAGCCGGCCCTCGCGGCGTCCGTGTTCGAGGTAGTGCAGGTCGCCCTGCCACGGATGGGCGAACAGGGCCGCGAGGTCCGGGTGAAGGCCGATATAGCCCGCGCCCTCGAAATCCGGCGGCAGGGGGCCGTGCTCCGCCGCGAGCGTGGCGATCCTTGCGGCTGTCTCGGGATCGGGGGCATCGTCGGGCATGGCGGCGGTCTCGGGGCTCTGTGACCCGTGAGTGGGGGCGGGTGGTCCGGTGGGGCCGGGATGCCCGGCCATCTCCTCCTCGCATTCGGTCTCGGCGATGGCGCCGGAGAGGACGGCGCTCACGGGCGTCGCCGATGGGGCTGGGTCGGTCTCGCCCGGCGGGTCGCGGCCGCACGCGGCGAGGAACGCCCGCATCACCGCCGCGATCCCCTCCCGGCTGACGTTGCGGCGGTCGGGGGCGAAGAAGGTGTCCGGCGCCTGAGGCCCGGTGACGATCTCGTAGGCCGGAAAGTAGATCACGTCGGTCGCGCCGCGGGCGACGCTCTCGGCGGCCACGCGTAGCACCGCCTTGGCGTGGGTGGAGGCTTCCAGCACGTGGCGCCCGCCCGCCATGGCGACGAGGGGCACCGGCGAGACCGTGAGGATGATCCTGACCGCCGGGTTGAAGGCGCGCAGGTCCGCGACGAAGGCAGCGAGGTCCTCCGTCACCTCCGCGCAGGAAAACTCGACGAACCGGTGCCGGGCCGGATCGAACCGCCCCGCCACGGTGCCGGGGCAGGCGGGAAACACCGCCCCGTCCCGGGCCGTCCAGGCCTCCGTGAGTCCGAGGGTGACGATGAGCACGCCGGCCCGCGCGAAGGCATCCCGCGTCAGCCGCAGGTGCTGGGCGGTCAAGGCTTCGAACTCGGCTTCGGTTCGGGCGGCGTAGCGCAGGCCGGGCCGGTAGGGATCGACGATCCGGTCGGGTTCGCACCAGCGATCCTCTTGCGGCGCGAACGTGCCACAGGCCCGCCGCAGGAGCTGCAGCAGTTGCCGGGCGGTGTAGACGTTGCCGTAGGCGGCGCTGTAGCGGCCGTAGCCCATGGCTTCGGGGGGAATCCGCAGCCAGTCGGCCAAGGGCTCGGTGCGGAGGTAGTGCAGGCCGGCCCGTTCCAGGAACGGAACCAGGTTGGCGGCAAAGCAGCTGCCCACGGACATGATGGCGGCGTCGTGCGGAATCAGCGGGTCGGTGGCCGGATTGACGAGGGCGTGGGGGGAGCGCTCCGCGAAGGCACGGCCCCAGAACGCCCGGTCGGGCAGCCCGCGATAGGGATGCGTCATCGCCGGGCGTCGCTCCTGCGGAATGCGAGGCGGCCGAGGCCCGTCGCCAGCACCGTCCGCACCACGGCGGCAAGGGCCGGCCTGCCGCGTCGATGGAAGGCACCGCGCCGTGCTCCCGCTTCCTCCGGTGACGGGCTTTGCCCTTGCATTGCGCTTTGCGCAGCGGCAAGGGCGTGCGCCAGCCGCCCGCGCTCGCGGTCGAGCTCCGCCGCGTAGCGGACCACCCGGTCGGTCCGGCGGCGGGATTCCTCCAAGTCCTCGGTCACCGCGGCGACCCGGCGGTCACCGTCCGCGCGGAGCGCCGCAACCTCGCCATGCAGGTGGGCGAGGGCACGGTCTCGTTCGGCGAAGGGGTCGGGCGGGCCCGTGCGCAACGGCAGCGACGTCGCTCCGAGCCACGCCCGGTTCCGGCGCGTTTCGATCCCGCTCACCGCCGTCTGGAACCGATTTTCCCGGGCGAGCGCCTCGTCCAGGGCCGCCGCGTCGAGGGTGATGCCGAGGCCCTCGGCGACGACGAGCACGAGCGGCAGCAAGGTCGGGGCGATTCCGGGGGCGGGCGACCCGCAGACCTCGACATCCGTGAATGCGTTGATCAGCCCCCGCACGAGGAGATGACCGAAGCAGAGGGCCTCGACCTCCCACTCGGCGTCGATGAAGACCGGGACGCCGCCCCGGTGCAGGAGATTGCGCGGGATCGCATCGACGGCTTCGCCCGGAAGCGGCGTTCCCAGGGTGAGGTCCGCGCCGTCGGCATAGTGCGCCCGCACGGCATCCCGCCAGACCAAGGCCCAGGCCACGATCCCGGCCACGGTCCAGCCGTCGTGGGCGAGCAAGGCCTGCAGACCCGCCTGCCACGGCACGCCGGGCACGAAGGGCTCGTCGGGGAACCGGTTGGTCACCCCATCCACCGTTCGCGGCAGATCCGCGTGGAGCGGCGCACGGGTCACGCGGATCGCATCGCCCACGCGCACGAAGCCGACCACCTTGTCGAAGGCGGGTCGGCGGCGATGGCCGAAATGCAGGGCGAGCCGCGGGTCTTCCGGAAGGGTCGACACCGACGCCGCGACCGCGAAGGCGGGGGCGAGATCGCCGAGGAGTTCGGCGCGGGCCACGGCCGCCCAGGCACGCTGGAGCGAGCGCCCGCCCGGTCCGGGGCCGTCCGGATCGAACGGCGCAGCGGCAGCGGCGAGGAGACCGGGCTCGAACGGTCCACCCGCGTCGAGACCGCGTTCGCCGACGAGGCTGAGGGCGCGGCGGTGATCGGGAAAGGGAAACCACCATGCCTGCTGCGTGAGGCCGAGGCGGGCGAGCCGGTCCCGCAGGCCGCGCCGCGTCGGCAGCGCCGAGCCGTCGGGATGCGCGCGATCCGCGAAGCCGACCGGGTCGAGGGTGGCATCCGCCTCCGAACGGCCGGTGAGGTGGCGCAGGCTCGACGCGTTCGCCACCACCACGACGAGCCGTCCACCGGGCCGCAGGAGCCCGGCCGCTCGGTCGAGGGCCTGGGTGAGACGGTCGGTCCCGGCCCCCGAATCCGGCGGACACCGACGCGCTGGATCGGCTTCCCCTTCGCCGGGGGGGACGCCGAGGCCGTCCAAGGCCGAGGTCGTTGGATGGAGCAACACCACGGCATCGTAGCGAGACTGGTCCGCTCGCGCCTTCAGGATCGTCACCGACCGTGCGGTCTCACGGAGGGCCGCCACGAGATCGGCGGTCGCGCCCCCGGCGACGAGGACCGAACCGGTGAGGAGCGACCGAAAGGGATGGAGCACGCGCGGATCCGTGCCGGACATGTCCGTGCGCGCCGACTGCGTCGCCTCGCGAAGATCTGCCGGAATATCCCAACTCATTTGCCGATCAGAAGTATAGTCTATTGCCACTTTTGCCCAATAGGCGGTTTTTTTGCGATTGCATGGACAATCGAAGGGCCCGGACTTATTGTTCTAGCGTTCACAAAGTCAAACCGACAGGCCCCGTTGTTCAGCCCGAGTCGCAGGATGAATTTTTACAACGGCCGGATTTTTGGTCGGCCGAAAGTGCTCGTGACGAGTACGTTCAACGATGCAATGAACACGAATACTTCGATTCGCCCCTGCCTGGCAGAAGGGTTTGCTGAGGTTCTTGGATCCGATCGCGTGATGGCGGTCCCCCTCGACCTCGCGCCGGCAGCGATCCGTGTATTCTGCCCCGATCTCGTGGTTGCGGTCGGCAGTATCGTACCGGATGCTTCGGATTTGCGCGGTCTTCGCCGTGCCGCCGACAGTATAGGCGCTGAACTGGCTTACTGGCTTCACGACGACCCGTACGAGTTCGATTACGCGTTCAAGGCCGAACTCACCGCGGACATCATCTTCTCGAACGATTCCTGGGCGGTGCACCATTACCGGCATGGCGACGTCCACCACCTGCCCCTGGCCGCCTCGCGGACGCGGCACCTCCGTGATCTCACGCCGCTGCCCGAGCGCGAGACCATGGTGCTCTTCTGCGGTGTCGCCTACCCGAACCGCGTCGCCTTGATCCGCCGTGCGGATGCGGTGCTGTCGCGTCATCCCGTGGCGATCCTCGGGACCGGCTGGCCCTCCGACATCCGCTGCGCCACCAACCGGCGCCTCACCGCGGCCGAGATGGCGGATCACGCCGCCGACGCCCGCCTGACCCTCAACATCGGCCGCGATCTCGATATCGCCAACCGGCGCTTCGCCCTGCCGCCAGCGACGCCGGGGCCGCGCACCTTCGAGGTCGCGCTCGCCGGTTCGGCGCAGCTGTTCTTCGCCACCGGCTTGGAGATCTGCGACGCCTTCGCGCCGGGCCGGGAAATCCTCCTCGTGGACGGGGTCGCCGACATCGCCCGCGCCATCGAGCAGGCCCTGGACGACCCCGATGCGATCCAGGCCATCGCGATGCGGGCGCAGATCCGCGCCTTGCGCGACCACACCTACACGCAGCGTGCCGCCCGGATGCTCGCCCTCTGCCGCAACACGGCGGGCCTCGGCCTGTCCGGCGGATCGGAGCGGCCGCGCCTGGCCCTGGCCCGGCGCTGACGAAACACGCACACCCCATGGCGGATTTCTCGATCCTGCTCCTCGACACGGAGCCAGGCACGCACAATCATTACATCGTGCTCGCCATCGCCGACGCCCTGCGGCGCCATCCGCGGGTGGCGCGGGTGCATCTGGCGGGGCACGCCGACGCCCTGGCCACCCTCACGGACGAGGGGCTCGACACGGTGCTCGCCTTCGGCGGCGCGCGTAAGCACGCGCCCGTTCTCGGTCGCCTCGCCGCTCGGGCGCAGCTCAGCATCCTGTGGACCACGGAAGATCCCTACGAGCTCGCCGACAACGTACGCTGCTCCACGGGGTTCGACCTCGTCTTCACCAACGACAAGGCCAGCGTCGCGGCCTATGGCGGGCGCGCCCGGCACCTGCCGCTGGCGGCAGCGAGCCTGTTCCAGGACCTGCCCGTCCTCGGCGACGACCGGGACTACCTCTACGATCTGCTGTTCATCGGCACCGCCTGGCCGAACCGGGTCGCGAGCCTCAACGCGATCCTGGCGACCCTGTCGCGCGATCTCAAGGTCAAGCTCGCCCTCCCGTGGAACACCTATATCGGTCCGCCCGCACTCGACGATCCGGGCCTCGTCACCGACTGGCGCTGCGGCAACCGCGACTTCGCGCGGTTGGCCAATCGCAGCCGCGTCGTCCTCACCCTGCCACGGGTGTTCTCCGCCTCCGACCCGAACCAGGCGCAGGGCTCGACACCTCCGCCCCGACTGTTCGAGACGGCGCTCGCCGGCGGGTTCCAGGTGGTGATCTCGCCGGAGCCCGAGATCTGCGACTATTACGAGCCCGATGCCGAGATCGCCCTCTGCGCCGACGACGCGGCGGGCGCGCGGATCATCGCCGAGATGCTGGACCGGCCTGCGGCGCGGATCGCGGCGGCACGCGCCGCCCGCGCCCGAACCCTGGCCGAACATCTCTACGATCACCGCGTCGCCGAGATCCTCGAAACGGCGGGCGGCCCGCACCGGCGGGCCCGGCCTGCCAAGCGGCCGGCTGCGCGCACCGTGCTGATGGTCAGCCACAACCGCACGGGCTATCGCGACGGCGGCGGCGTCGAGATCTACCAGGACGCCCTCGCGGGTCTCGCGCCGGATTACGCGATCCTGTTCCTGTTTCCCGTGCTCCACGATGGACGCTGGTCCCTGCGCCTCGAAGGGCGTGGTCTCGGCCAGACCATCGAATGCGGCGAGATCGGTCTGCCCAAGCTCACCGACCCCCATGTCGAGGGCGTGTTCGAACGCATCCTGTTCGAGCAGCGCGTGGACCTCGTCCACATCCACCACCTGCTCCACCTGCCGCTCAGCCTGCCCCTGGTGGCGCGGGCCTGCGGCGTGCCGGTGGTCTACCACCTCCACGACCACCACCTCATCTGCGAGCGCTGGCTCCTGCTCGATCATGCCGGCCGCTTCTGCGACGTGGTGAACCGCGGGCGCGACCAGTGCGATGCCTGCCTCATCGCATCCAGCAACTACCCGCCGGGCGCCAAGGTGCGCCGCGACGGGTTCGTCTCGCTCCTCGTACGCGCCGTCGACCGGTTCATCACCAGCACTCCGGCGACGGGGGCCTACCTGCGGGCGTTCTACCCGGAGATCGAGGCCGACCGCGTCGTCGAGATCGCGATGCTGGCCCCCGTCGAGCCCAAACCCATCGTGCCCATGCTCCGGCCCGAGCGCGACGACGGTCCCCGGCTCACCGTCGCGGTGGTCGGCAACTTCGCCGCGCACAAGGGCGGCGACGAAATCGTCGAGCTCATGCGGATCTGCGAGGAGTACCGTATCCATTTCAAGGTGTTCGGCCGGGTCGAGGCGCACCACGCCGGGCGCCTGCGCGGAATCGCGCCGGACCGGATCACCCTCTCGGGTCCCTACGAGCCGCACGCCATCCACGGCCTGCTGAGCGGTTGCGATGTCTCGCTCCATCTTTCGACGTGGCCCGAGACCTACGTCATCGCCCTGATGGAGGCGTGGCAGGCCGGTCTCGTCCCCGTGGCGACCGCCCTGGGCGCGCTCGCCGAGCGGGTGACGGACGGGGTCGACGGCTTCCTCGTCCCGCCCCACGATCCGGGGGCGGTGCGGGCAAGGCTCCTCGATCTCTACTACGACCCTGCCCGTCTCGCGCGGATGCGGAACGCGGTGCAGGCCAAGCGCTTTCCGACCGTGGCCGCGCATCTCGAGGCCGTACGCCGCGTCTACGACGGGCTCGTGGCCGCGCGTCCATGCCCGCACGATCGGGTGCCGGACCGTCTGCGCGTCACCTTCGACCTGTCGCTCGCCGAGATGGGCCTGCGGGTGAACGCCCCGTCCTGGGTGTCGCGCGACATCCATTGGGACGGAACGTATGCCGCCGCTCTCGGTGCCACCGGGCGTGCGCGGCCCGCGACGCCCCTCCTCGACGATCTGCCCGCATCGGACCGGGCCCTGCCGGCCGTCGTGCTCCCCCTGACCCACGCGACCCTGGCCTTCGCCCGCGACGGCCTGCGCCTCGACGACAGGGAGATCGCGAACCCGGGCGGCCACGACCTCGTGCTGCGCCACCTCGCGGTGAAGGGCTGGCTGCACAGGCTCGACGCCGCGCCCGCCGCGCGGACCTACCTGCGGTTCACCGGACCATCGCGCACCGCCTACGCAGTCCTTCAGCCCGACGACCGCCCCGACGTGGCCGACAGCCTCGGCGATCCCGGCGCCGCGCGCTCCGGCTTCACCGGGACCATCGACGTCGACGGCCTCGCGTTCGGGCCGCACACCCTCGACCTCGTCCAGGCCGGGCGCGACGGGCTGCTCGTGGCGCAGGGCTTCGGCCAGGTCTTCGCGGGGGGCGCGACGGAGGGGGCGCTGGTGCGGTTCGCCCGCGAGGCCACGCCGCCCGGTGCCGTCCCCGGCCCCGCCCTCCTCGACCTGCGTCAGAACCTGCCCGAGGCGGGGGGCGTCCTCTTGGCGGCGCCGGGCGACCTCTGGGGCATCGCGGGCCGGATCGAGGGTGCGGCGTCCGACCTCCCGTTGAGCCTCTGGCTGCACGGAGAGGACGGCACCGCATGGCGCGCACGGATCGCCCCCGGGGCGGCGGGCGACGGCACGTTCCGCCTCGTCGCGGCCCTGACCGGCCTGGAGCCCGGCCGCTACGACATCGCCCTGCACGGCGGCGACGGCGTGCATTCCGGTGCCGTGCCCCGCCGTCTCGAGATCGTCGCGGGGCCGGGCTGCTACCGCCTCGACCAGACGATGCCGCCCGCCTTCCGCCGCCATTTCATCAAGCGGCTGAAGCGTGCGCCGGCCATCGAGCGGACGGAGCGGGTAAACCTCACCGGCCTCGGCGGGAGCATCGCGTGCCGCGGTTGGGCCTTCGCAAGGGGCCTCGGCGACGTGCTGTGCACCCTCGCCGTCTGGAACGACGCGGCAGGCCGCCCGCAGGTCTGCGTCTCGGCGCGCCTCGCCCGGCCTGAGGTCGCCGCGCATCTCGGCACGGCCCAGGCGCTCGGCAGCGGCTTCGAACTCGCGGTTCCGCGCGCCGCGCTCCAGGCCGGCGGCGTGCGGGTCTTCCAGTGCTACCGGCGCCGGACAGTGGAGTTCACCGGCTTCGCCGCCGCCCTGCAACGGGCCGTCGGGTGACGCGTGTGTCGGCATTCACTCATGTCGGACACCCATGTCGGAGGCGGACCGGTGACCTAGATGGGAGTGCACGCCCGTCCCCGTGAGGAGCCCGCATGCACCCATCCCGACGCGCTTTCCTGGCCGGCACAGGCCTGCTTCCCTTGGCGGTGCCGCTTCTCGGATCCGCCGCGTCACCCGCGCAGGCGGAAGCGGCCGGGCTCCTGAGCCGGCCGATCCCGTCCACGGGCGAGCGGATTCCCGTCCTCGGGATCGGCACCTCGCGCCGCTACGAGGTCGAGCCGACGCCCGACAAGGTCGCGCCCTTGCGCGAGGCGGTCCGGCGGTTCGTGGCGCTCGGCGGCTCCGTCATCGACACGGCCCCGAGCTACGGCACGGCCGAGGACGTGCTCGGCCTCATCCTCCCGCAGGATGGTTTGCGCGAGAAGGTGTTCCTGTGCAGCAAGGTCGGCACGCCGGGGCGTGAGGCCGGGCTCGCCGAAATCGAGCGTTCGTTCAAGCGCCTGAACACGCAGACCATCGACCTCGTCGCCGTCCACAACCTCATCGACACCGCCACCAACCTCGCCACCCTGCGCGACCTCAAGGCGGCCAAGCGCATCCGCTATGCGGGCGTCACCGTGTGGCGCGACAGCCAGTTCGCCGATCTCGAAGCCGTCATGAAGCGCGAGACCCTGGATTTCATCCAGGTGAACTACGCCCTCGACGATCGGCTGGCCGCCCAGCGCATCCTGCCGCTCGCCGCAGAGCGCGGCATGGCCGTGATGGTCAACGTGCCGTTCGGGCGCGACCGCCTGTTCAAGGCGGTCCAGGGCCGCGAACTGCCGCCCTGGACCGCCGAGTTCGACTGCGCGAGCTGGCCGCAGTTCTTCCTGAAATACGTCCTCGGACACGAGGCCGTGACCTGCCCGATCCCCGGCATGGCCAAGGTGGCCTATGTCGAGGACAACCTCGGGGCCGCCCGGGGCCGGATGCCCGATGCGGCCCAGCGTGCCCGGATGGAGGCCTTTGTCGATGCGCTCTAAACTCGTGTCCCGCCGCGCGGCTCTCGCGCTCGCCGCCTTCGTCGCCAGCGGGAGCGCCTTGGCCCAGTCCGCCGCGCAGCCCGCACGCATCGGCATCGTCGGTGCCGGCAACATCGGCGGCACCATAGGCGGCCTATGGGCGAAGGCCGGGCACGAGGTGATGGTCTCCTCCCGCCACCCCGAGGAGCTGAAGGGCCTCGTCGAGAGCCTCGGTCCGAAGGCCCGTGCCGGGACTCCGGCCGAGGCCATCGCCTTCGGCGACGTCGTGCTGATCGCGGTGCCCTACAAGGCCTATCCGCAACTGAGCGCCGACCACGGCGCCGCTCTTCAGGGCAAGACCGTGATCGATGCCGGCAACGCGACCCAGGCCCGCGACGGCGAGGTCTACGCCGAGGTGAAGGAGAGCGGCATCGCCGCCGTCTCGGCCAAGTACCTGCGCGGCGCCCGGATCGTGCGGGCCTTCAACGCGGCGAACTATAAGGTCTTTGCCAAGAACGCGCATCGCGACGGCGCCCGCATGGCGATCCCCCTCGCGGGCGACGATGCCGGAGCCGTGGCGACCGTCGCCAAGCTGGTGACCGAGGCCGGCTTCGATCCGGTGATCGTCGGGCCCCTTTCCAAGGCGGACAGCTTCGCCATGGGGTCGCCGGGCTTCGGGCACGACCTCACCGCCGCTGAATCGGGCGCGCGCCTCGGGGTGGCGCGTTGAGCGGCCTCGGCGGGGCGGCGGAGCCCGTCCCCGCCGAGGGCCGGTCGCGTTCGTGGCTAGGGCGCCTCGTCGATGTCCGGCCGGGCGAAGTTCCGGCGCTCGCGTGGTCCTGGGCCTACATCTTCTCGATTCTTGCCGCCTACTACGTCCTGCGCCCGATTCGCGACCAGATGGGCATCGCCGGTGGGATCGAGAACCTGCCCTGGCTGTTCACCGGCACGCTCATCGGCATGCTGGCCCTGAACGTGCCCTTCGCCTGGCTGGTGAAGACCCTGCCGCGCGCCCGGTTCGTGCCCCTGACCTACCGCTTCTTCGCCGCCAACATCCTCGTCTTCGCTGTGTCGCTCTACCTCGCCGGTCCTGAAGGCGACGTCTGGATCGGCCGGGCGTTCTTCATCTGGCTGTCGATCTTCAACCTGTTCGTGGTGTCGGTGTTCTGGGCCACCGTCGTCGATGTCTTCTCGACGGAGCAGGGCAAGCGCCTGTTCGGCTTCATCGCCGCCGGTGCCACCCTCGGGGCCATCGCGGGCTCGGCGACCACCGCGATCCTCGCCCGCGACGTGCCGACCTGGGCGCTCCTCATCGGAGCGGCTGTTCTGCTGGAGGCGGCGGTGTTCAGCATGCGCGGCCTCGCACGCCTGTCGGACCGTCTGCACCAGCGCCCCGTGGCCGGTGACGTGGCCCCGGCCGACGCCATCGGCGGCAGCGCGTTCGCGGGCATCACCCGCACGTTCCGCTCGCTCTACCTCCTCAACATCGGCCTGTTCCTGCTGCTGTTCTCGGTGACCTCGACGTTCCTGTATTTCGAGCAGGCCAAGATCGCGAAGGAGAGCTTCGCGAACCGCGGGGCGCAGACGGCGTTCTTCGCCAGCGTCGACCTCCTGGTGAACGCGCTGACGCTCGGGGTGCAGTTCTTCCTCACCGGCCGGATCGTCCGGCGCATCGGCGTCGGGCCGAGCCTCGCCCTCCTGCCGGCGGCCAGCGTCCTGGGTTTTGCCGCCCTTGCCGTATCGCCGACCATCTCCGCCATCGTGGTGTTCCAGGTCCTGCGGCGGGCCGGCAATTTCGCCATCGCCCGGCCGATCCGCGAGGTTCTGTTCACCGTCGTGCCGCGCGAGGATCGCTACAAGGCGAAGAACTTCCTCGACACCGTGGTCTACCGCACCGGCGACCAGATCGGAGCGTGGTCCTTCGCCGGGATCGGGGCGCTCGGCCTCGGCTCCACGGCGGTGGCCGTGACCGCGGTACCGCTCTCGATCGCATGGTTGCTCAACAGTCTCTGGCTCGGCCGCAAGCAGGAGGAGCGCCAGCGGAGGGGGGAAGATCCATCGGGTGGGGAACGTCCCTGAGCCGATCGCCCGAGCTACGAAGGCGGTGGAATCGACGGTTGCGGTCGTCCGAAACCGTTTCGACGCCCAGTGCGTTGCTGGCAGAACGGGAGAGCGACGCATGTCCGATCTGACCGCCTCGAACCAGAACCTGCCCGAATCGACCTACGATCAGGAACGCGGCGCGCGCGAGCGGCACTCCAAACCCGACATGGGCGGAGCGGCGGTCTCCCCGCGCGACGCAGACCATGACACCGTACGGGCGACCCCCGAGGGGCCGAGCGATCGACCCGGTACGGAAGCCGAGGACGTGTCCCGCCCGCGCGAGTAGGCTGGACACCAGGGCCCCGGTTCCGAGGTCGGGCCAGGTCGGTGACATCGCCGAAGGGGTGGGTATCGGGACGGCCTGCAGCACTCGGCCCCAACGCAGGCCGTAGGCCGTCCACGATGTGGGACTGTACTCAGCCGAAGGAACTGAATCCCTCGAAGCTTTCGGTATGGGCGGCCGACAGGTCCGAATCCTCCGCGGGGGCCGGCGACAGGTCTTCGGCCGGAAGGTCCGGCCTGCTTTTCAAGGGGGTTGGATAGATCTCGTCAGAGACGGATGCGAGCGTCGAGGCAGAGCGATCGGGCTGCACGTCTTTGGTCATCCAGGCTCCTGGGGTGCTGCGCCGCGCTTACGGCGAAGCTTTCGATACTCCGTTCCGTCCTGATTCGGGAACCGCCCACAGGTTGCAGGTGCCATGAGCGGCGGTTCTGCGTCGGAGCCGTTCGGCCAAATTCCACCCGATGCGGCTCTGGAAATGGGCGCTCATACCGGTTGATCGCTTCATGATGCGGATTTCGGCTTCGCTCAGGCGCCGCGCGGGCTGCCTGAGACTGTTCTCCGAACGGATGATCCGGAGACGGTCTCAGTCCTGCTTGGCCTTCGCGATCGCCTTCGAGACGGCCTTGAGCAGATCGCCACCGGCGGCCTTCACCATCTCTTCCTCGGAGATGCCTTCGTCGTCGGCATCCTGCAGCAGCTCGTCTAGGTGGGTCTGGGGGGGCTTGTCGGGGTCGAGGTTGTCCGCAACCCAATCACGGAAGAATTCCTTGGCGATCTGACTCATCGTGCCGCTCCGTTGCGGCGGGCTGAATAGATCACCGGCCAATTCGGCGCGAGACCTGTCGTGCGGAGGGTGAGCCTCGCGGCATGTGCAATCTGGTCGCAAACCCGCGTGTGCCGGGGAAGAAGGACAACCACAAGCCGGAAACGGTCCTGTTCGGCCCGGAGCCTGGACAACCCCGACCGTCCAAATCGAACCGCATCAGCCAACATCGCTCCCGGCGGTTTCGTGCCCGATCTCACCATCGGGAACCGTCCAGCCCCGTGCCCAGGTCTCATGCTCCTCGGAGCCCTCGGGATACGGGTTGGCGGTGAGCGGATCGCCCCGGTCGCGCGCGTACCGACCTTCCTGGCTCACGGCGGCGGGGGAGCGTTGGGGAAAGGCCATGGTTCGGGTCCCCGAGAGAGGCGCTCAGGAATTTGCGGCGTCGTTGGGGACCGGCCTGTCCGGCTGCGCGTCGGTCTCGGCCGGCTTCGGATGATGGCCCGGCTCGGGCTGCTGCGGCGCCGGCGAGCCGGCATCCGGCGTCGCGTCCACTTGAGACGGTTTCGGCTGATCGTCTGCCATCGTCTGCTCCTGAATCGGAAGCCCTTGCCGTGCGGCAAGTCATCGTTCTCGATCTCGCTATCCTCGGTGACGGCGAGGCGGTATTCGCTTCGCCGACGCCAAGCATATTCTAAGGTTAAACCTGCATCGACTACCTTCGATCCCCCGGGGCCGCAGACATTTTTTCGGTTTCGCCCTCTGCCTCGCATCACCTGCGTTCCGGCAGAGATCGCGAACGTCGGGCGAAAAGGGCCGGCAAAGCCGGCGTCTCGCCGTAGAGAAAGAGAGCGAAGAACAGCCCCGTCATCATCGACCGGGCCACGGCCCGATCCGCTCCGGTCATCCGCCCGACCGTCGCAGGGCCGTTCGTCGCTCGTCCCCTGCCCGGCGCAGCCGTGGATCGGCTGTCCCGAGGCTCGAGACGCGGCTACCCTGCCGGAGCGGTCAGGACCAGCTTGCCTTCGAAGGGAGCCTTCTGGTTGCTCGTGGTGGTGCAGGCGTAGGTTTCCGTTCCAGCCTCCATGGTCCGGATCTTCAGGACGCCTTGGCCATTCGCCTTCACGAGGTAGCCCTTTTCGCTCGACACGTGGACGAGCGAGCCGTCCGCGTGGAGAACGTGACCTTTCTCGAACTGGCCGGGTGCCGTGATGGTGACGGGCACGTTCGCCGTGCTGACGATGTGGAGCTCGACGTTCGTGTTGGCCGGAAGCTTGAGCTCGGCCGGGGCACAGACGGGCTTGTCGCCATCCATCGTGATGGTCAGCTCCCCCTGAACCGTGGTGCTGCTCGATGGGGCCGGGAGCGGCTTACCCTGGGCGAGGACCGGCCCCGCCGAGACCACGGCGGCAAGCGCACCAAATCCGATCACTGCATGACGCATGAAGCAACTCTCTATCCGTTCCTGGACTGTGACGGGGAAAGAGGGCCGAGGATCGGCGAGTTCCTGTTTGCGGCAGCGCGCCGCGGCAACCCGACGGCCCATCACCGACCTTGCGGCGGCGTTCCCTCACCGCAGATGCCCGGCCTCCCGCAGCGCCTTTTCCACTTCCTCGCAGACCCTCCGCATCCCCTCGTCGTTCCGGGGCGACGGCGGTCTCGCGGGTGCCTTCGTCGCCTCCCGTTGAGATTGCGCGGGCCGGGTGTTCTCGGCCGCCCGATCCGCGCCAGCACCCGCGATGGCGCTCAACAATCTCGCAAGCATTCGCGCGCACCCCATCCGTACCCGTGAAAGTATTCGAATGGGATTGGATTCGTTCCACGACCCGGAGGCCGGTCCGACCATGGGCGCCTTTCGGCCGACCCATTCGAAGCCCGGCACCGGTTCCGTGAAGAGACGAATGCGGCGAGGACCGTCGGCGCGTCGAATAGCGGACCAATCCGGCCGCCGGGGGCTTGGCGTCTGGCATACCAGATGCGATAGTCCCTTGCCCTTCCCAGGGCATCCTCATATGTGACCACCTTCACCCGCCCGGTTCCCAGCCCGGCGGGTTCTTCTTTTGGAGTGCCCCGTCTCGCGGGTGCCAATGTTGGAGGAACGCTTTTGCTGAACCAATTCGGCCGCATCGTCGCGGGCCTCGCCCTGTGCACGTCCCTCGCGAACGGGGCGTACGCACAGGCGGCCCCGTCCCCGGACAAGCCATCGGCCTCGGCGACGCAGGATCCGGCGACTCTGAAGGTGGCGCGCGAGGTCGTTGCCCAGATGCAGGGCGACCGTGTCACCACCCTGAACGCGATGGCCGCTCCCATGGCCGGCATGATGCAGCAGATGGGCGTGCGCGAGCCGGAGCGCGCGCAGGTGATCGTCCGCGAAGCCGTGCTTCCGATGCTGACCGCGCACTACGACGAACTCCTCGATCTCCAGGCCCGCAGCTTCGCGACGGTCCTCTCCAAGGATGATCTCCAAGCGGTGGGAGCGTTCTACGCCTCTCCGGCGGGCCGGCGCCTGGCGGCTGCCCAGCCGCAGCTCGCTCAGGCGCAAATGACCGGGACGACGCAGTGGATGCAAGCGCTGATGCCGGAGATGCAGACCAAGATCATGCAAGTCATCAAGGCGCATGGTTGGGGTCCGGGCGATAAGCCGAAATGATCCCCGCGCCCGCCAAGCCCGCCCAGGCGGGTTTTCGGGTCAGATCGCCTCCGGGTGTGACACAGCGGTCAGGAAACTTCGGGGCGTTCCGGAGTTTGTTTCGAGCTGAGCCGGCGAAGATTGTCCCGCCGTCGGCCCAATCGAAAGTTCGCCATGAGAACACTCATCCTCGCCACCGCCCTGTTCGCCGCCACCCCCGCACTCGCCCAGGTCGGCCCTCCGGGTCAGCCGGGCGCTCCCGGTGTCGTCGTGCAGAGCGAGCCGAACAGCACTGGCAACGACGCCAACATCGCAATCTCGCGCGGTGCGACCGGTGCCGACACGGCGACGACCGATTCCGCCGCCGGTGGGAACGCCTCGCGGCCCGAACAGGCGATCCCCAACGGCAGCGCCAACGGCGGCGGTCGCTAACCCGTCCATCGGTTCGGATCATCATCACCCGCCCGGCTCACGCCGCGGCGGGTTTTTTGGCTCATCGCTTCGAAGGTCGGACTCACGGACCTGGGGTGAAGGACTGATCGGAGAAAAAGTCCGAGCCCGGAAACGATCGGGGTACGGTCACGGGCGCGGTGCGGGCGACGACGCGGAACCGTCGGCCCTACCGTTCTCCTTTCCGAGGGTGTTCGCCGTGCCGTTATGATCGGAGGGACGTCCGCCGGGGTTGTCGCTCCCGCCCCTGGAGGACCCGATCGTGCGGTTGTCCGCCTTGTCGCCGTTGCTCCTGAGATCGGCGGCGGTGTTCCCGTCGCTGGTCGCCGGGGCGCCACCCGGGGTCTGCGCGTCGGCGGGCCCCGTCAGCGAGAGAATCAACGAAGTCGCGAGGGCAAGGGCCGTCCATTGGAGGGCAAGGGTCGTCCTGCGCATGAAGCGTTCCGTCGTGTGGAGAGGTTCAGGCGTGAAACGCCGTCGGGCGCGCCTTTGTTCGCGGCCCGGGCGAACCGTCGCGGCTACTTCGTGGTCTCCTTCACCCCCGCTTCCGGCGCCGGAACGGTGTTCTTGGTGGCACCGCTGCCGAGAAACAGGAGGGCGATCACCACGGCCAGGGTGGCGATCGCGGCAACGAAAGCGAGGAACCAGCGGGGCATGACGATGTCCGTGGGGGAAGGGTCGGAAGGCTCACGTCCGCTTCTACAGGATCGCCGAAGGCACCGCTGCTCGTTTCGAGACCGTGATCGTCGGTTTGAGCGCGACCGTGACGGGTTCGTCCATGAGCCCGATGGGCTGGACGGATCGGGGGGGCGTGGCCGTGCGGCGAAGGCGGCGGTTCGGTCTCCGGCCCCCGGTTCGTGTCGGAACCTGCTCGGCCATCGGAACGTGATGGCGCTTCGCGTCGTTGGGAACTTTGGGAAACGCCTTCGGAGAAACCAATGAAGAATTTTTGCATGATTGCCATCGCGGCGGCCGCTGTGATCGCCACGGGATCGGCATCCATGGCTGCGCCCTGCGCTGTCGGAACGACGACGAACGCCCAGGGCCAGAACGCGTCCACCGACAAGACCTCCAAGGCGGATGGTCCTTCGGATGCGAAGGTGACTCCCGGCGCCAAGGCCGAGTCGCCCGGCACGGTCGGCGCCATGTCCAATGTCGGCGGCAACACTCAGCCCGGCGCGGGCGAGAAGAAGCCGGCCGAAGGCCAGGTCGTCAAGCCGGGCAGCAACGACTGCTGATTTCACCGGACACGTGAAGGAGCATTCCTTCATTGCTATTCAAGAACCCGCTCGGCTTCGGTCAGGGCGGGTTTTTTGGGTGATTGCTTCGATTGGCTCAGGTGTACTGTCCGACGCCGATGGAATTCGGATGAAGGATCGAGGCTCGCAGGAGCGGGTTCGACGCGTGCCGGCCCGGCTGAGCCACCTGGTCGATGTGGGCGCGGTCGATGCCGGGGGCCGGAGGCGGACCACGGATTATCGCGTCCCCTGAATCCGTCTACCCCATAGATCCCTCGAACCCGAGATGATCTTCCCACCTTGCCCGCCCGGAGCGATCCGAGGCGGGTCTTTCGTCGTGCGGACGGATCAGGGGCGACCCGCGACGTCCGATCAAGACCGAGGCCTCAGGGTTCGTCGGGCCTCCTCCCGGAACGGTGCCGTCCGAGGCCCGGACACGGGTCAATACAGTTGGTTCGCCCAGCGCTGGAAAACCTCGAGGGTCGATCCGCCGCCGGCCTCGCCCTGGCGCGCCTGTCGGATGCCGGCGCGGTAGCGGCCCGGAGGCTTCCGAACGCGGCTCGGAAGGCTTGGCGGCAGTGGCTCTTTCTGACGAAGCCGCAGGCGAATGCTGCGACCGACCGTCCTTCATGGGGCCGACGCAGGGCCTTGCGAAGGGTCTCCAGCCGGCGTGGCTGAACAAAGCGTGCGATTTCGCCCTCGTCGGCGAAGGCCTGATGCAGCGCACTGCGCGACAGGAGACGGCCGGATGTGTCCCACGCCGGAGGGTTGAGCTCTGGGACGGGAAGGGCTCAAGTTCCTCCGCGCTCACCCTTCGCCGATGTCGCGGGCCGGGCACACGTCACCGTGCCTGCCGGAACGCTTGGCCAGTCCGCGGTGTGGGGGTTGAGTGATTGATTGTGATGGTGCTGCTGGACAGGATTGAACTGTCGACCTCCTCATTACCAAAAGTGTCGCACCAGGGGTACGAGAGGGTCTGAGGGGGTTGCGCGGTTGTGACAAATCTCTGTCACCATTGGGTTTTCTGGGGTACGGTTGGGTTCTCGGCATTTAGCGGGGTTTCCGCAGCCGTGCCGTCCACGTGCTGCCCAGCGAGCCCTGCAGATGAAAGTCAGGCTGACAGACGCCCTCGTCGCCAATGCGGCTCTGCCGCCCGGTACGGTAGATCTGGTGATCTGGGACCGGGATGTGTCCGGCTTCGGACTGCGCATCCGCCCAACCGGCAAAAGCTGGATCCTCGCCTATCGCCCAGCCGGCGCAGGCCGACGAGCTAACACCAAGAAGATGAAGCTGGCGACGGTCGGAGCTGTCGCCAAGGTATCGGCAGCTCGTACGCTCGCGCAGGTGACGCAAGGTCGGATCGCCTCCGGCGCAGATCCGCTCGCAGAGCGCGCGCAGCAGCGCGTGCGCGAGAATGCCCGGTTGAACGATCTCCTCGACCGCTACGATCGGCATCTCGATCGCAGGCAGTACGTGAACCGACGGGACGTGCTGAGCAGCCTCCGGACCCGAATGGCGGCGCTGCTCTCGCGTGACATCCTCACCATCACCGGAGCCGACCTCGCGAAGATCGTTGAGGGCATTAGGCAACGAGGGCTGTTCGGCGCGGCCGAAGCGTTCAGGACCCACTGCAGGGCCTTCCTCACTTGGTGCGTGACCGGAGCGAAGGTTCTGCCCGTCAATCCGTTGGCAGGCCACCGCAAGGAAAGGTCAACCCGGGCCGACCGAATCGCGAAGGAGGAGAAAGGGCGAGCCCTTACCGACCTCGAACTCGCGAGGGTGTGGAGCGCCGCGGATCCTGAAACGACGTTCGGCCGCCTGATACGGTTTCTCGTTCTCACCGGGTGCCGTCGTGGCGAAGGCGCGGGACTGACATGGACCATGATGAACAGCGCAGAGAACGTGTTCGATCTTCCGGCCGTCTTCGTGAAACAGGGACGGGGCCACAAGGTGCCGATCGCCCCTGCGCTGCGGGCGATCTTAGACCTGTGCCACCGGGACGCGCGCTCCGATCTCGTATTCCCGTCAGGCCGTACCGGGGGCGAGATGAGCGGATGGACGAAATCCATGAAGGCCTTCACCGCGAGGGCTGAAGTCGACTTCACCCTTCACGACCTCCGGAGGACGTTCCGAACTGGGCTCTCGAAGCTGGGTGTGGACGTCGACACCGCAGAGATCGCGATCGGCCATGCCCGAGCGGACCTCGAAGCTATCTACAACCGCGACGACGCCTTCGATCGATTGCGCAATGCCTTTGAGCGATGGGCCAGTCGGGTCGTTGCCCTAGCCGAGATGCCGGCTTCGATGAGGAGCGCAGCGTGACGGAAGACACCCGCTCGCTCGGTGATCTGCTTAGCGATCCTGAGTGGGTTCGGTCTCGCCAAGAGCAACCGCGCATTGAGGCCGAAAATCTGGTGTCTGCGCTCTCTATCCTTGTCGGAGAAGACCCTGATCGAGTCCTCGAAGGGCTGCATAAGGACGAGCCTCTCGCACGGGCGCTTCGAAAGCTCCTCGCGATTGAGGCAGTGCCTGTGAACGTCGGTGGCCGCCCGCGGGAGACCGAAAAACACCTGCGCGAATTGGCTGTTTTGGTAGGTTTTAAGGAGCAGGGACTGAAGGGCAGAGCTCTGTACGACCAAGTCAGGGCTGAACTCGGTTACCGGCCTGACCAAGGGCCGGATAACAGTACTCTGCGGAAAAATAAGAGACGATTTCTCGAGAGGTTCGGAAAGCCGAATGGCCTTGGCGAGCTAATGGTCATTCTGGCCGCGTCGAGGAGAAAACGGGACACAACCTAGATATGGGGTTTTGACGCTATTAGCGCGGGTTCTGTCGGGTAACTGTCTGGCATCAGACAACGATCAGACAGGAGCATGAGATGCCTGAAGCAGAAGCAAGGGTTGTCCAGCGCACCCATCGCCCACGGCCTCTTCCGGATATTGCGACACTACCTGACACGGCACTTCTCACGCGAAGCCAAGTCGCTGGCCTCGCTGGCTACACGGAACAGGCTTTGAAGAAGTGGGCCTGAGAGGGGCGCGGCCCCCGGGTGACAATCGTCGAAGGGCGTCCGCGTTACCGCGTCCGGGACACCCGGGAATGGATGGGAGCCGCGTGATGGCTTCCCTCATGCCGTTCATGCTCAAGGTCCAAGGCGTCAAGACGATTGTCTTCGCCCCCGAGCCGGACACAGCCGCCGGCAACGCGCAGTTCTTCGATCCGGACCCTGCCTGTCTGATCCAGCTGCGACCGCTGTTGAAGGCCGACTTCGGGAGTTGGGAGCGACAGCCCAAGGGTAACTCCCTGCTGTACGCGCGCACCGAAGATCCTGCCGTTCCGCATATCGTTGCCTACGTCCGCGTGCCGCTGCATCTGCGCAAGAACACTCGAGCGGGTGTGATGGCGGGCATCAAGCGGGTCGAACGCTTCGATCAGCCGACGGCCGCCCGCCTGCGGGACATCGCGGCACGCACGCGGTGGCCGAGCACGGCCTGACCATCCAGCACCGCGGCCGCGCCCGCCAAGACCAGCCCCCTGCCAGATGCCCTCAAACGCGAAACGGCGGCTCTCCCGCACCACCAGGGAACCGCCGCTTTCGAGTCTTTGAACTCAAACTTGAGCGGTTGCTGAAGCCGCTCGGCAGGAAGTCATTATGGACAGCCAGAATGTAGAGCCGGAAGGCACGCTTGTACAGTTAGGCGATGCACTTCAACTAGACGCACCCGGTCAACACGACGTCCCGCCCGAACGCAACCCCGCAATCAACCCCTTCGCTCGCCTGTGGAGCATGGGGTATCGGCGCCTCGTGCCGATCGTGCCGCCAGAAGCTGAGCTCTCGCCGACCTCGTCCCTTGCCAAGCACCCCAAGTGCCGCGGCAAGGTCGTCGGAATCTGCGGGCCATCTGGAAAATGGTTTGGCTTCAACTGGCACCAGCACGAGACCGTTGAAGAAGACCTCGGCAAGTGGTTCGCCATGGGTGCCGGTGTCGGCACGCGCACGGGCGAAGGTCTTATCGCCCTGGACATCGACACGCTAGACGAGACTTGGTCGTCTCGCGTCGAGGCCCTCGCGATTGAGATGCTTGGCGCAGGACCCCGGCGCGTGGGCCGGGCCCCTAAGGTGCTCCTGCCCTTGCGGGTCGTTGAGGCCGACGTTCCGAAGGTGGCCTACCGTGCCGTCCTGTTCAACGACGGTACCAACTTCGCCCCGGGCAAGGATCCCCGCGTCGAGCTGCTCTGCGCAGGCCGGCAGTACGTCACCGGCGGCATCCACCCCGATACAGGCAAGCCCTACTCGTGGCCGCTAGGTGTCCCCCGCTACGACGACCTGCCGTTCGTCACGGCCGAGCAGATCGACGCTTTTTTCGAGGCCCTGGCGGCCATGCTGCCAGCGTCCAAGGCACCCCGCTCAGGCAAGGTGGTTGACCGTACGGGGGTAGATCAGACCGCTCTTCAAGGTACGGAGGACGAGGTCGCGCGCCTCGTAGCCCTGATCCCCAACGAGGAGCCGGACTACGAAAGCTACCGCAACATGGCGGCGGCGATCCGCGGAGCCCTCCAGGACGACATCGAAGTCGGCCTCGACATCTACTTGGACTGGTGCGGGCGCTGGTCTCTTGGCCGGCCCGACCCGGTGTTCGACGAGCGCGTGTTCCGCAGCCTCGCGCCGCCGTTCGCGCTCGGGATCGACAATCTGCAGAAGCAGGCCGCGGCCGCCACGGGGGTGCAGCAGATGCCGGCTGAGCGGTATTTCGACGTCGTGCCGGAGGGATCAGTGGACACCTCGGCGTTCTCGGGCCTGAGTGCCACGCCGGAGAAGCAGCGACAGAGCGCCAGCGACACGTTCGCGCTGCTCGGTATCGACGGCCTCCTGGAGATGTCGGACCCCAAGTACCTGATTGGACGGCATCTGCCCGAGAACGCCCTCGGCTTCCTCTACGGCGATCCCGGTACTGGCAAGAGCTTCATCGCTCTGGATTGGGCGCTCCACATCGCGTTCGGCCTGGGGGCCTGGCACGGCGACCCAATCGACGCGCCGCCCGACGCGCACGTCGTCTACATCGCGGGCGAAGGCGTGGCGGGCCTCAAGTCTCGCGTTCGAGCCTGGATGCACCGGCATGCGGTGGAGGATGCACGCGGGCAGTTCTCGCTCCTCGCCCATAGCGTCGACCTGATGGACCGGGATCAGTTGCTAAAGCTGGCGCGCACGATCCGCGCTGGCGCCCCGGGCACCGTCCTCGTTGTCGTCGACACGGTCTCGCGCTCAATGCCGGGGGCGGACGAGAATCAGCAGAGGGAGATGACGCGCTTCGTCCAAGCCTGCGACCTGATCCGGAGCGAGTTTCAGTGCGTCGTGCTCGGCGTCCACCATGCGGCAAGGCAGGGTGGCAATATGCGCGGCTCGACGGTCCTCGGTGGCGCTGGCGATTTCATTTTCAAGCTCGAACGGAAGCCGTCAGCAGTCGCTGGCAAGCTGACCTGCGAGAAGCAGAAGGATGCTCCTGACGGCTGGAGCGAGCCTTACCGCTTCGACACCGTGGCTTATCCAGGCGGCACCAGTCTCGTTCCGACAAGATGTCTGACCGCCGACGGGGACGGCGCTCCCGTACCGGCGGCGCAGGAGCAGCAGATCCTCGAAGCGATCGACCAGGCCTGGCGATCAGGCGAGCCGTGGGGACAGGGCGCTCAATCGCGAGACAGGTACGCTGTTACTCAGCTCGTGAAGGAATTTGGCTTCGACGCGGGGCGTGCGCAGGAGCTGATCCAGACCCTGCAGGATCAAGGGCTGATCGGCATCGAGGTGGTCGATCGAAAGAGCAAGAAGGCTGGATATCGGCGGCTCGCCACAAGCTCCGCGCCCGCTCCCAGCGGCAGCGTCTTCGACTGAAATCCGGCGGAGCAGGGATTTCTTTTGGCGGAGCTGGCCCGCTAAGTCATTGAAATCATTAGGCGGAGCGGGTTTTGCGGAGCGGCGGCGGAGCAGAGGCGGAACGGCGGAGGAGCGCTCGTAAGTCATTGAAATCATTGGCGGAGGTTGGCGGAGCAGAGATGGCGGAACAGCGGAGCAGACCTATACTACGTATTCGGTGGCGTCGGCCGCTCCGCTCCGGCCTGCGGGCCGACCACCACCTCTCGTTCGTATGTAGTTGGCGTTGGCTGGATGCGTGATTTGGGACCTGCCTCTCAGGACAAGTTGTCGGACACTGTGCCAACTCAGCGGCCCCTTTCGATACCTCACGTGAATTAGGATCTGATAGGCCATATGCGGCGCCACACATGCTCACACCCTGGCTGGAATAAATCACCTGAGTGGGCCGCCATCGCTCGGGCTGCCATTCTCAAGTTCCACGCCGGTCGGCACCTGCTCCCGAAATGTGGAGCCAAGCGCAAGTCGACGGGCACCCTCTGCCAGAATCTGCCTTCGCCCGGCCGCACGCGCTGCCGCCTGCATGGCGGCGCCACGCCCAAGGGGTCAGGCCCCACCGGCTGGCATACGCCGGCGTTCCCGGGCGGCATGCCCACCGGCAAACTGCGGAGCGACGCCTTCAAGCAGCGTCGGCGCTGGAAGGCGATCGCCCGGGTCGAGGACATGACGCCCGAGGAACGGGCCCGCTACGAGGCCTGGAAGGCCTCACACGCCCCTGGCAGCCCAGCGAAGCGTCAACGCCGCCGCCAGGACCGCGACGCCGCTCAGTGGCTCCAAGAGCTCATGTCGGCGCCGGACGAGCCACCGCCCGCGCCGCGGAGGATTCGCAAACCCAAGCCCCTCACTGCCGAGCGCGCGATCCGCGAGCGCATCGGCGTCTTCGCCTAGGAGAACGATCATGGCCCGGCCCAGACCCGTTGCAGTGAACACGGACGTCGTGAGGATGATCCGCGGCCGCGCACGCACCGAAGGCCTTCCTGCCGCCTTCGAGGCGGTCCTACAGACCTGCAAGAACGAGAAGGCCCGACCGGCCGAGCGCCTCGATGCCGCAAACCTGATCTGCCGCATGAGCGGCATCTTCGAGGGCGCTGGCGAGGACGACAGCGACGAGAAGGCACCGAGCACCATGACGCGCGCAGAGCTCGTCGCCCGGGCCGAGCAGGCGCGCCAGGTGCTGGCCGCCCTGGACGAGGAGGCCGACGGCTCGTCCGAGCTGTTCGGGTGAGAAGGGCGCGATCTGACCCCTGGCTCCAATCTTTGCTTTACCCGCGAGCCTCGAGCGCCGCTCAGCACGTGGTGCGGCGAGCGTTTGGCCCTCGTACCGGCCGGTGCCCTGCAGATTCTTGAGGCGGCCAACATACCAGTGTCTGATTTGTCGCCCGGGATCAGATTCCGCGCAGGCAAAAATTTCCAACGCCTTTTGGAGAGCCGGCGAGGATCAACGCTCACGCCAGACGATTCGGGCGATGGCCCAGGCCAGCGCGGCGCCCATGATGCCGCCCGCGATCATCTCGGCTAAGGGTTCGTCCCGATCGTCAAAGCCGAGGGCCCGCTGGACGGTTGGCGAAAAAGCGAATTCACCGGCGACATAGCCGATGAACGTCGCGGCCGGACGGATCACCCCGGCAGGAACGCAGATCCTCACGTGCGCGTTCGCCTGCCGGCCGGCTTGGCCAGGTGGCGCAAAACCACGGGCCCGCGATGCCGCAGCCATGCGAGGATTGCGCGCCGGCGAGTCTCGGCGTGCGGATCCTCGTTCGGATTCGGAGGCTTGGTGCCTCGCTTCTTGTGCTTGCGCTTCTCCCAGCGTGCGTAGGCGATTTCGGCCTCCTCATGCTGCAGTTTGAGGAACGCGGCCTCCGGGATCAGCACGGGGCGCCCGGGCATAAACGCCAGGCGCCCGGCCGCACGCAGTTTCCGGAGTTTTGCGACGGAGCATTTAAGCTCGGCCGCAGCCTCGGCTTCGGTCCTGAGTTTGGCGAGAGTGCTCATTCTGCCTCCAGCACGGTTTAAGGTTGCAGCGGTCGCGTCACGTCGGCCTATGCCGCCAAGCGGTCCAAGACGTTCAAGACGCTGCGCGCCGTCCACCGGCCCCCGCGCGGCGTCGCGATGCGTCGGGCGTTCAGCGCCTGGGCGATTCCATTCGCCGAGGTGGTGCCCTCGGCCCTGATGCTGTCGATGAGGCCGGCGAGGCCCGCGGCGCGCTGCGACGCGCCGGCCCTGAGCGCCTCGATGGCGCTCGCGTTGCCGAGGCCTCGTAAGTGCGTCGCCCCGTTCGGATTGCCCAACCTGGTCCCCCGAGCCCGCGCGGCGGCAAGCGCCGCCTTCGTGCGGGTCGAGATCATGGCGCGCTCCTTCTCGGCCAAGGCGGCGTAGACGTGGAGCATGAACGGGTCCGCGTCGGGGCCGAGTTCAGTGACGATGAACGGCACGCGGGTGCGCATCAGGCCGGAGATGAAGTGCACGTCGCGGCTCAGGCGGTCGAGCTTGGCGACGAGCACGGGGCATTGGCGCAGGTTGGCGTCACGGATCGCCGCGGCGAGCTGTGGGCGCGTCTCGAGCGCGTCGGAGCCCTTGCCCGTCTCCACCTCCGTGAACGTACTCACGAGGGCGAACCCCTGCGCCTCGGCGAATCGCTCGACGGCTTCGCGCTGCGCTTCCATTCCGAGGCCGCTGCGCCCCTGGCGCTTCGTTGACACGCGGAAATAGGCGACTGCGATCCGGCTTGGCATGCTTCGTCACCTGGTTTGCAGAACGGCCAAACCCTCGTTTGGCGAATGTGCACGGGATCAGCACCGCCTTGGGCTCATCCGCCGATGTGAGTTTCCTCGACATCGAGCAGCAACGCAGCCCGGAGTTTGCGCAGCTGTGGCACTGTGCATTCGAAGGCCTTGGCGACCTGCGCCTCCGACATGCGGCTCAATGTGAGCGGTCGAGAGCTCAGGCGGCCCGTGTCGTCGTGCTGAAGCCCTCTCTCGGAACCCTTCGGCGGGAAAAGCGCGTCGATGCTGGCGAAGACCCAATCCGCGTAGACCAAGAGGGCTCCGCGCATGTTGTCTTGGCCCGTGGTCACCCGTAGGGAGCGGCGGCCCTTCACCCAATGGATATAGAACTTTCCATTCGGGTGGCGTTGCAGTTTCGGCTGGTTCATTTGTGCGCCTCATTGAGTGCGCAAAATCGAACCCATATCATACCCAAAGTCAATACAAGTATTTGTCTGAAGTTTTGTCTGATGCTTTACGTGTCTTTCAGACAAAAACGGGCGCCCCTCCGGGCGCCCTGACTAATAACTGTGCTCTGCCTCGTGGACTGGTCAATAGATCATCACGCGGAAGCTGTTTTTTGAGCTGTAGCCTGTTGAGCCACAGCCCGACGCTCGGCAGGAAACGGTATGACGTCTCCGCCCTGCATGTTGAGCTTGAGACGTAAAACGGTCTCCGAGACGGCCTCGGAGGCTGCATACCGGCGTTCACGAATGAGAGCGATGCGCTTATCGCGATCGGCCTTTAGAATACGTTCACAGTGAGTAGCCAAAGGTGGGCACCATTTGCCAATATCCTTCTCGATCTTGAAATAATCCCGTGCCAACCGTCGGTCTCGGACGTTAAATTGTGTTGCCGTCGTCATCCCGTGTGCCAAGTTGTACTCGGACGCCCAGAAGAAGTAGTGGCATTCGTCCTGCAGTGTCTTGGGCAGGGATTTGCGGTGGTTGGTGCACGCGATATCACGGGCCTCGAACGCAGCTTCGCTGTCGTTGATCATTGGTGCAGGGCTTTCTGGTGAGCCGTTCTTTAGGCGGCTTGGCTACAGTCCAGGGCTAAAGAACCGCACCAGACGGCCACTCGTGTCTTTGGGCCGAAGCCTTGGACATTCACACGAGGACCCTGGACCGTGTAGCACTCTACAGCCTACCGGGCGCTGCAGAAAACGGCTGGTGGGATGGGTTCTTTAGGCCCACCCCCAAAGTAGAAGACAAGTTGTCGGGACGTCAATCCAAAAACTCACGAGATAAGAAAATTTGTCCGTTGCAGGGTTTTGATAGGCCTTGGGACAGATTGTCGGGCCGCCGTCGCGCCCAGGAAACACCGTTGCGCGCACTTCGGGGCCTGGGATGGTGCTGACTGCCAGGCGTCTAAGTGATTGAATTAGCTCTCTACAAGATGCCCTGGTCCTGCCGGAAGGCCTGTAGGGCCCTGCACTGGGGTACCCCCGGTAGCCCCCCGGTATGCCCTCGCGCGCCACGCGGAGACGCCGACGCCCATCCGTACAAAATTGCAGTCCTAAAAACCTTTCCGACAGTTTGTCGGAGGTGGATGATCAGGAGCTAGACTTCGAGGTCCAACCGACGCCTCGCCAAGATAGATAAAATATCTCCCATCGGACCACACTTTACTGTTGAGCGCTCAGCAAATCCGCGCTAAGTTTCGATTGTCCCGATCGACCGCAGCACTCGGGCAGCTGCATCCGTTCTCCGAGGCGATTTCGTCGAGGAGCGTGAAGCTCAAACACCGAACCAGGCCTGCGTTACGCGGCCAGTGCGCCCGTTGTGGCGCCGAGGTTCGATGAGCCGCGGGACATCGATCGTGAACGCCAACCCCAAACCTTCGATCCCTCCGGGGCACTATCTTGGCTTCGGCCGGAACGCGGCTCGGCCGGACGTCACCCGAGAGCGGCACGTCTGGAACCTTGAGCTTTTCTTGGATGGTCTCCTCGGTATTGGACGAGGCGAAGCGCTGTCGTCTGCAGACCGCCGGGCTTTCGATGGCACTCTCCGCGTAGCGCGGCTTGCCAGTGAACGCCTGCTCATAGATCGCTATCCGCCAGAGCAGATCGCCCTGGGATATCGGGCTGCACACGGCTTCGTTGATCTCGTCGCCATGCAGCCTGACCAACGGCACCAAGTCGATCCTGCTGGCGCTCGTGCAATTGCCCTGACCTGCTTCCGCGCTGATGTCGGCAACATGCGGCGCTGGAACACCCTGGCCGAGCGTGCCCCCGGTGTAGCGCTCGACGCGCTCCTGCCGCCTCTGCCGTCGTTGCGCGAGCCGGATCGCTGCCAGGTGATCCCCTTCCCGCAGCCGGCCCGTGGGGAGACCGTCTGATGGCCCCTCCGTACAAGCGCGGCTTCAGCTTCTCAAGCTTTCAGGCCAACCAGCCGCGCGCGCCGCAGCCGGGACAGCGCCTCGACATCGAGTTCGACGAGATCGCGGGCGTCCTGACGGCGCTCGACCTCGCCACGCAGGCGCTGCGCCCGCTCCCGGCCCGGTCCCTCAACGTCAACCTCCTCAACTCGGCCGCATACCCGCAGCCCGTCACGATCGACGCGTTCAAGGCCGTCCTCGGCGTCCAGCCACCGCTCGGGTTCACGCCGGAGAACGTCGCGCGCCGCGGACAGGCCAACGGGTACGCCCCCCTTGACGCTAACGCCAAGGTTCCGTCGCTCAATCTTCCTCCGGTCGATCTCACGGGGCTGCAACCCGCCCTCGGGTTCACGCCTGAGAATATCGCCCGGCGCGGGCAGGCAAACGGCTACGCGCCCCTGGACGCTACCGGGCGCGTTCCGCTCGCTAACCTGCCGGATCTCGGCAGCGGCGGGGGTGGGACGCCCGGGCCCGTCACGTCGTCTTCGATCACGGATTCCAGCGGGTCCGGACGGTCGGTGCTGACGGGGACGCCTGCGCAAGGGCGGGATGCGTTGCAGCTCGGCGCCGCTGCTATCCTGGCCGTCGGCGTGACCGGCGGCGTGGCGTCCTTCGACGACAGCCGTTTCGCTCTCTCCGCACAAGCGGCGACGACTGCAACGCTCTCCGGTCTGTCGTCGTCTCTCGCTGGCATCACGGTGAAAGCCGACCCTGCGCCGGCATGGGCCACGTTCAAGGCCGACAACAACAGTTTCCTGGTCAACCTCGGCAATGCCCCTCGCTACATCTGGCCCGGCGGCGGTGATTACGCGGCCGTCTCCGCTATCACCGGAGCGATCCGTCTTCCTCGCGAGGCTGGCGACAACAACATCAACGGCGGCCCCGCCATCATCATCGCGTCTGGCGTCATGGGCCTCGCGCTCACGGATTGCCTGAACAACGTCGCGGTGGGTGGGTACTTCAGCGGGGGCATCAGCCTCGACCAGGGGCGCGGTTGGGCTATCAACGGCACCCTAGCGAATTTCGAGCAGCGCGGTTTTGGGTTCCCTGCCGGCAAGAACGGGCAGCTTATCGCCTGCGAACTGGACCTCAACATCAACACGCCGGCCGGTGGTTGGGCTGGGACGAACGCTTACGGTGCGTCCATCGTGTGCGTGCCGCAGTCGCAGCCAGATGGTGGGTTCACGGCGGTTCACATCTCGGCCATCGACATCAACAACGCCTCCACTGGACGCGCCGGGTTTCCGAAGGTTGGCTGGAAAGAGGCAATCCGGACCGATCCGGGCGCCTGCAACGAGTTCGCGCAGATCCACACCGTCAAGTACCCCGGGGAGGGAGCGTCCGGCTCTCAGTCGCTGCACTTCATATCAGCAACGTCGAACTCGCAGTTCCGCCACGGCTACCTCGCGCTAGCGCCGGACGGTGGCTTCGTCATGCAGCCGGACTACTTCTCGGGGCAGGGGTCGTTCACAGTCGCGAACAGCAACCTGTCCGCCGCCTGCACGATCCACCCGACGAACGGTTTCAACGGCCCGAGCATCTCAGTTTCTGGAAACGTGAGCTCGAGAGGCAGCGGCGGCTTTGAGGGGAACCTCGCCGTCGGCGGGCTCACGCTAACAAATCTGCTGACCGTCAATAGCACCGCTACGATCAATGGCGATCTAAATCTCCCAGGCGGTCTGCTTTCTACAACTCGCCTTCGGTTCGGAGGCAGGGATGTACAGTTAGCCTATCCTGGCTCTGTGCCATCAGGTGGTGCTGTCTTGTTTGTTCAAACGTAAAGGATACACAAATGCTGGTAAATTTCGACACTGAGATCGTAGATGCTCTTGGTCGTGTACAGTACGAGCCGGAACTGACGCCGTCTGGACGCAATGTCCTTGTGCCTGTCACCGGCGACGATGGCGACCCGGTCTTTGTTCCCGGGGGCGATGGTGGCTTTGTTCGACTTCAGGAGCCGAAGGTTGTCCCGATCACCTTGCGCGCGATCTGCATAACAGCGCTGACCCGGGCATGGCCCGACGAGAAGCTACCAGAGGCGGCTGCGTTCGAGCGCTTTACCATAGCTCTGAAGATCGCTGACGGGGGCGAGGTCGATCTCACCCTCGAAGAGCGGGGTCAGATTCAACGGGCTACGGACAACTGGAGCACGGTGTCGCCGGTGTTCATGGCTCGCGCGCGCCTGCTTCTCGACACCGGCTCAGCGAACTGGGGCGCGCCAAGCAACATCGTCAGTATCGGAAAGACGCCATGATTTTCGACATCGGGCTTGCCACGCCGCTGGTATCGGGTCGCGTTGCGATCGCGCATCGCTTCCCTGTGCCTGGGTTGCAGCTTCGTCCGATCAGCCGAGCAACCGTGCTCGCCCGCTTGGACGAGCCTGTACAACGGGGCAGGTAGAGGGCGCGCCCGCGATGACCTACGAGCTCCACCACCTCGCCGCCGGCAGCTACGACCTCGTCCATGACGGGGTCGTCATGGGCAGCGTGGTCCGCAGCGTCTCGCGCTATGGCGAGCCCCGCGGATGGCACGCGGAACTGCTGGAGGACCTCCCGCCCGAGCGCCGGCCGCACCCGTTCAGCAAGATTGAGCATCGCTTCACGTCTCTGGAGGCCGTGACCTCGTGGCTCGGCGGCGCAGTCGTTGTGACCGTGACCGAGGCCGCCTGAAGCCATGCGCACCATCGCTGCACCGCCATCGCGCCGTCGATGAGCGTGCCGCCCGACTCGGTCCTGCCGTCAGATTTAGGATTCAGAGACATGGCCTTTCCGTCCACTATCCGGCGCCAATACTCGTTCACCGGCTTCGCTCAGGGGCTCGGAAACGGCACTTTCGCGGGCACGCAGCTCGACACCGACCTCGACCAGACCAACAACGCCATCAACGACATCACCGGCACGCTCCGGACCCTGATTCGAGCCGATGGAAAGCTCGCCAACGGGTCCGTCGGGCGCAATGCGCTGGCTGCAGACGTCGCGGTTGGGTTCGGCCCGTCCCGACCTTGGGCCGCGGGCACTGCCTACACCCTGAACGACACCGTCACGCGCGGAACTGGTCTCTACCGGGCGCTGACCGCCAACGTCGGGAGTGATCCAGCCGGCTCTACGGGCACCTGGGAATTCGTGGCCGACCTCTCGCAGGCCATGGTCGTCGCAGACGGCGCCATCACCCGCGAGAAGATCGGCCTTAAGGCTGTCGCACATCCGCAGCTCGAGGATCGGGCTGTTGACGCCCGCGTGCTTGGTATCGGGCAGGTCGACCCGACGCATGCGGCACCGTCTCTCGGCATCGTGCCGGTCGGCACGATGGTCGAATACGCCGGGATTTCCCCGCCCTTGAATTGGCGCTTTGCGAACGGCGACTACCTCGTCCGCTCCGCCTACCCCGCCCTGTTCGAGGCACTGACGTCGCGCATTCCATGCGATCTGACCGTCGGATCGGCGACCATCACCAACCTCGCTGTCCCGTTGGGAGGGTATGGCCTGATCGGCGCTGCCGTTGAAGGCCCGGGCATCCCGGCCGGCACCTTTCTTGGCGCGGTCGCAGGCAATCAAGCAGTTCTATCGAACCCGGCGACGCAGTCCGGCACCCAGGTCTTTCTGCGGTTCTGTCCCTACGGCAACGGCGCGGATGGCTACAGCTTCCAGCTCCCCGACACACGTGGCCGCATGATCGCCGGGCGCGATGACATGGGTGGCGGGGCCGCCGGCCGCCTCCCCAGCATCGCGGGCGACCGACTGGCGTCCGTCGGCGGCAACGAGGCCCGCATTCTGACGCTCTTGAATCTCCCCGTGACGCTGCCGGGCGGGGCCGTGACGGTGACGTACCCGAGCTACGCCTTCGTCAAGTACGGCCAGCTCGACGTCGTCCAGCCAGGCACCGGCACCAACGTCACCAACCTGTGGCGAAACACCGAGTCCGCGCAGTCGCCCACGCCCGACCCGCGCACCTTCAACTTCGGGCTCTCCAATCCCGGCGGCGGACAGCCCTTCAACGTCCTGCCGCCCGTCGGCATCGCCAACCGCATCATCTTCGCAGGAGCAGTCTAAATGAGAACGGCTTTGATCGATCTGGCCGGTGATATCGTTTCGGCCTACGTGTCGAACAACTCGGTGCCGGTGGCCGAGCTGCCGGCGCTGATCTGTAACGTCCATGCGGCGCTGAGCGCCCTCGCCGCCGGTACGGCGCCGGAGGCGTCGCAGTCATCACCGACGGCACCGACGGAAAAGCCCACCGCCGCGCAGATCCGCAAGTCCGTCACGCCAGACGGCATCGTCAGCTTCGTGGATGGCAAAACCTACAAGACCATGAAGCGGCACCTGACGGGGCACGGCTTCGATCCGCAGGGCTACCGCCAACGCTTCGGCCTGCCCGCCGAATATCCGATGGTCTCCCCGAACTACGCAGCGCAGCGCTCGGCCCTGGCGAAGTCCATCGGCCTCGGTCGTCCGAGCGGTCGTAGCGAGGCTGCACAGCCGGCGGCGGCCCCTAGACGAAAGAAGGCTGCTTAAGCACGAAAGCGCCCTAACTCTTGGTTCCACGGTAGTTTAATCGACACCGTCATTAAGGAACTCGCCTGGCTTACGCCGCGGCGAATTTTTTTTAGTGCTGGCATCCCGAACGATGCCATAGCTACGTTCTGCCGTGCGATTGGGGGTTCAACGTAGGTTTCGCCTGCCGTTTGGCATGATACAGACAATAAGAAAAAGAGTGGAGGTTGTTATGCGAATCGTCGTGCTTGCGTTGTGTATGCTGCTAAGTAGTGGTGCGCTGGCTCAGCCTGCAATAGTTCCACAAAATAATGCGGCTCCAGTAAACAATAATATTCCAATTCCAATTGCTGCCGCGAACGCTGGGGAGAATAGTCCATCAATAATTAGTGTTGTGCCGCCAAGCTGGTCAAATTTGCGAGGAGCTTATTCCGGTTTTTCTGTAGAAATTGGAAATCCGCCTCAGAAACTAATGCCTGGTGGTGGTGATTATGGCGTCGTGTCTGCGATAACTGGTGCAATCGAAATCCCCGCTACGGCAGATGCTAATATTATTAGCAAAAATACGTCCGGATTAATAATCATATCTGGAATACTGGGTGTGGCGAGAACCTCTTCAATCGCTGCGCCCGCTGTTGGCGTCTATGGAGGGGCGCATATGGCTGTCTCAAAAGCTCAAGCATGGGGAGCCAATTTTACGACCAAGAACTTTGATTCTTCCGGGGTACCGCCTGCGAGCGGCTTTAACGGCCAAGCATACGGCGTCGAAGTAGATATGAACTTGGTGGCTCCAGCATCGGGCTGGGCCGGATCAAACGCCGACGGCATCTGGATCACAGGCGAGTGGAATTCGAAGGTCGATGGCCAGATGAACGGCCTGCACATCGGCGCGCAGGGAACGGCAGGTTGGAAGAACGCCATCAAAACTGATCACGGGTCGGCAACAGAGTTCGCAGAGATCGGGAAAACGACGAAAACCGGTGCCTCGCCGTCGCAGATGATCCACCTCATCTCAAGCGATGGGAAAGGCGACTTTCACGCTCTTATTCAGGCGGACGCTGATGGGTCAGTCAGCATCAAACCAAACTACTATGGTCACACGAAGGGCCTAATCGTCAGTAGTGCCGATCCAACTCTATTCGTCAAAGTTCATCCGGTGGAAGGCATCACTGCCCCGTCTGTCGCCACCCGCGCTCTCCTGGTCGATCTTGATGGCAAGGGAGTAAAAATCGTCTCAGTGGGACCGCCCAATAGTTGCGGGAGAGGGCAGCGCTGCCTGTCCGTGCCCAACTAGCGCGCAGGTGTGGGTGGGATTTGTAGAGTGCGCTGAGCCGGTGGACCTTTCGTCAGCTCTTTGGATTGGTGAGATCGAGTGGCTGCTTATGCGACAACAGTCCCACCACTGCGTTCAGTATCCGCGAGTTCGATCCACACCTTGCGGGATGTAGCCGGTCAGCCGGTATGTGCGCACCGCGCCGGCCACGATATCGGCGGCGGAGGATCGGCTCGTTGGCGCCGCCACGTGTGGAAGAATCGTCACGCCGTGGGTTGCCCACAGGCGGTGATCCACGGGCAGCGGCTCGTTCTCGAAGACGTCGAGGACGGCATGCCCCACCAAGCCCATCGTGAGCGCCTCCAACAGGTCCGCCTCGACGACGTGGGCACCGCGACCGTAGTTCACGAGGCCCGCGCCCCGTGGAAGACGCCCGAAGACGTCCCGGTTCAGAACGCCTCGCGTGGTCGGCGTGAGAGGAAGCAGGTTCACCAGGATGTCGGCCTGAGCCAATGCGCTCCACAAGCCCTCGCGTCCTGAGTGGACGGTGACGCCCTTACAATCGGCGCCGGAGCGACTCCAGCCTGATACGGGAAAGCCGATGGTCCTGAGCAGGGCGGCGGAGGCGCGACCCATTTCGCCCATGCCCAGGATGGTGACCCTACGGTGATCCGCGGACCGGACCGGGTGCGGCCGCCACTCCCTGCGCCGCTGCTGGCTCGCGTAGAGGTGGAGGTCGCGATGGAGATACAGTACCGCCGCCGCGACGGCTTCGGCCATAGCTCCGGCGAGCGACGGATCGACAAGGCGCACGACCGGGACGTCCGGAACGGTAGCATCCCCAAGCAGAGCATCGACGCCGGCCCAGAGGCTTTGCACCCACCGGAGGCGTGGGAGGTCTTGTAGAGATCCGGGACGCGGGTTCGCCACGATGGCGATCTCGGCGTTGCGACGAATTGCGGCGTCGTCGCCGCCAGTGATGATCGCCTCGTCGGGCATGGCGACCGTCAATGCGGCGAGCCACTCCGCCTCCTCGTCCGGGCCGAGGCTGGTCTCGAGCAGCAGAGGGGTGGGCATAGGCGTCGGCTCCTTGGCTCGCGACACCTCCAGCGCCTCGGCAGGGATCGTGCATGCAAGCATCTCGTGCCCGGTCTCCGCCTCCGATGTGGAGCCGGACGGGCCGCGACCGTTCTATCCTGCGCTGCGGCGGAGAAACACAGAATGCCGAACCGACCGAAAGTGGCGTTCATCGGCACCGGTGGCACGATCTCGTCTCTCGGCACCGACAGCCTCGACATCCTCGATTACACGGCCACCGGCATCCGGCTGACAGCGGATGCGATCCTCGACCGGGTGCCGGAGGTGCGGTTGATTGCCGAGGTCGTGGCCGTGCCGTTCCGGGCGGTGGCGAGCCCCGCGATCGGCTTTACCGAATGGCGCGATCTGGTGTGGCTGTGCGAGCGCTTGGTTCAACAGCACCCCGATCTCGCCGGTATCGTCATTGGCCACGGCACAGCCACCCTGGAAGAGACGGCCTATGCCATGAGCCTAACCCTGACGGTGGCCTGTCCCGTCGTGCTCGTGGGGTCTCAGCGTCCCATTAGCGCCTTGTCGAGCGATGCGGGACTGAACCTCGTGGCCGCCCTGCGCACCGCCGCTGCCCCCGCCTCACGCGAACGAGGCGTTCTGGTGGTGCTCAACGACGAGATCCATGCCGCCCGCGACGTCACCAAGACCTCGGTGGCACGGCTCCAGACCTTCCGAACGCCGGATTTTGGAGTCCTCGGGCAGGTCGATGGCGCGTCGGTGCGCTACTACCGTCGCTCGGAGCGCCGCCACGCCCCCGGGACGCCCTTCGACATCCGCGGCTGCGCGGCGCTGCCGCGGGTGGACGTGACCTACGCGTATGCTGACGCCGACGGCACGGCGGTAAGGGCGTTCGTCGCCGCGGGTGCGCGCGGCATTGTCTCCGCGGGCCTCGCGCCTGGTATGACCCCGCCGGGCGAAGCTGATGCTCTTGAGGAAGCGGTTTCAGCCGGCGTCATTGTTGTGCAATCGACTCGGGCCGGCAGTGGGGTCGTACCGCTCACCACGCGCTTGGCCGAGCGTGGGATCCTAAGCGCCGACAACCTCACCCCTCAGAAGGCTCGTATCCTGCTGGCGCTCGCCCTTACGGTTACGCGTAAACCCGCGGCCATCGCCGAGATTTTCGCGACCTATTGAGCACAGACCAGCTCGCCTCCATCCTCTGCCTCGCCCCGCCGCTAATACCCCAGGGCGCAACCGTCCTTGCGCGGATCGGAGCCGGCGGCGCGCAAGCCGGTTTCGGGGTCGATCCAGATGATCTGGCCGCCGCCGATGGGCAGGGGCGCCGGGATGGTGACATGGCCGCGGGCCGCTAGGGCCGCGGCGATGCCCGGGGAAAAACCGCCCTCGAGCTCGACGCCGCCGCCGTAGGCGAAGCTGCGCGGGGCGTCGAGGGCCTCCTGCACGTCGAGGCTCCGGTCGATGAGGCCGGTGAGGAGCTCGACATGGCCCATGGCTTGGTAGTGCCCGCCCATGACGCCGAACGGCGCCACCACCCGGCCGTCTCGCATGAGCATGCCCGGGATGATGGTGTGCATCGGGCGTTTCGACGGTCCGATGGTGTTGGGATGGCCGGGCTCGACCCGGAACGAGAACCCGCGATTGTGCAGGAGCACGCCGCTTTCCGGCGCGGTGATGCCGCTGCCGAAGCCCTGGAAGATCGAGTTGATGAGCGAGATGGCGTTGCCGTCGCGGTCGACCACGCAGAGGTAGACCGTGTCGGTGTGGCGGACCTCCGGCCACAGCACCGGGTCTCGCGCGCGGCCCATGTCGATGGCGCCCCGCGCCGAGGCCCGCCACGCCTCCGACAGCAGGTGCTCCACCGGCACGGCGGCAACCACGGGATCGGCGAACAGGGCGTCGCGGTGGTGGTAGGCCTGCTTACACGCCTCGGCGAAGAGGTGGACCCGGTCGACCTCCGACAGGGCGCCGACGTCGTAGTGCGACAGCACGTTGAGCATCATTAGGGCGGCGAGGCCCTGGCCGCTGGGCGGGCATTCGTAGACGTCGTAGCCGCGATAGCGGGTGGTGATCGGGGTGACGTATTCGGGTGCGGCCCCCGCGAAATCCGCCAGGGTGTGGAGGCCGCCGAGCGCCCGCAGGCGATCGACCATGTCCTCGGCCACCGGTCCCTCGTAGAATCCTTTCGCCCCGTGCTCCGCGATGCGCCGCAGGGTGGCGGCGAGTTTGGGATGGCGCATGAAGGTGCCGACCTTCGGCGCCTCGCCGTCGACGAGGTAGGCGGCGGCCGAGCCCGGATCGGCGCGGAGCTTGTCGCGGTTGCGGGCCCAGTCGAAGGCGACGCGGGGCTGCACGGCGTAGCCGTCCTCGGCGCAGGCGATCGCCGGCTGCAGGAGTTCTCCGAGCGAACGGGTGCCGTGATCGGCCAGAAGTTTCGCCCAGGCCGCCACGGCGCCCGGCACCGTGACGGCGTGGGGCGAGGTCGGCCCGATGGCGAGGCCGCGTTCGAGGTACCAGGCATCGTGGGCGGCCGCCGGGCTGCGGCCCGAGCCGTTGAGGGCGACGGGCGCGGATACGCCTTTCGGCGTGTAGAGCACGAAGCAGTCGCCGCCGATCCCGGTCATGGCCGGCTCGACCACGCCCTGCACGGCCACGGCCGCGATGGCAGCGTCGACGGCGTTGCCGCCGGAGCGCAGCACCTCGATCCCCGCCAAGGTCGCGAGGGGATGCGAGGTCGCGACAGCCGCGTTGGCGGCATAGACGGGCGAACGTCCCGGCTTCGAGAAGTCTCTCACAGCAGCGTATCCTCGACGTGTCAGGAGTGAGGGCCGCCCGCGACCCAATGGCTGGGGGCAACTTCGACCAGAGCCCCTATGGCCTCCGGGTCGGCCTGGGGCATCCGGGCAGCGCCCGCGAGCCGGGCGCGCTCCTCGCCCGGGTTCGGCACCGGAACGGCGCCGAGGAGGCGGCGGGTGTAGGGGTGGCGCGGATCGTCGTAGAGGGCGTCTGCGTCGGCGAGCTCGACGATACGACCGTGCCAGAGCACGGCCACGCGCTGGCATAGGTAACGCACCATGCGCAGATCGTGGGAGATGAAAAGGTACGAGATGCCGAGTTCGTCTTGCAGGTCCTGCAGCAGGTTGACCACCTGGGCCTGGATTGAGACGTCGAGGGCGGCGATGGGCTCGTCTGCAACGATGAAGCTCGGTTTCAGCGCAATCGCGCGGGCGATGCAGATACGCTGACGCTGGCCCCCGGAGAACTGGTGCGGGTAGCGCCGGGCGAAACGTGGATCGAGGCCGACCCGGCCGAGGAGACCCTCGACCTCGTCGCGGCGCTCGGCGCGAGCCATGCCGGGACGGTGGAGCCGGAAGGGCTCCGCCACGTAGTCGCCGATGCTCATGCGCGGGTTCAGAGCGGCGTAGGGGTCCTGGAACACCATCTGGATGCGGGCGCGCATCCGGCGCATCTCCCGGCCGTTGAGCTTGGCGAGGTCGGAACCCTCGAACGCGACGGTGCCGGCGCTCGGCGGGTTCAGCATCGTCACCGCTCGCCCGATGGTCGATTTGCCGGAGCCGGACTCGCCGACGAGGCCAAGGGTCTCGCCGGGGCGGATGTCGAAGCTCACGTTCTCCACGGCGCGGAAGACCGAGCCCTGCCCGCCCCACCACGTGCGCAATGGGTAGTGCTTGCTGAGGTTGCGGACCGAGAGCAGCGGATAGCGGTTGGCAGGTTCCGGCCTCATCGCACCGAACCTTCCACGGCCAGCAGCGCCGGCAGGTCGTACCAAGCGGCGACGAGATGGCCCGGCACGGCGCCGGGCGCCTGGGCGAGGGGCGGCGGTTCGGTCAGGCAGCGCGGCGTCGCGTAGGCGTTGCGCTCTGCGAAGGGGTCGCCCGGTGGCGGATACCGCATGTCGGGCGGCGCGCCCTCGATCTGATGCAGGCGCCGGCGCCCGGCCTGGCCCCGGCTGAGGTCGGGCAGGGAGCGCAGGAGGCCGAGGGTGTAGGCGCTACGCGGATCGCGAAAGATGTCGTCCACGGGGCCGCGTTCGAGGATGCTGCCCGCGTACATCACCTGCACGGTGTCGGCGATGCCCGCCACCACGCCAAGATCGTGGGTGATCCAGATGATCGCCATGCCGATCTCGCGCTTCAGCTCCTGCACCAGAGCGATGATCTCGGCCTGCACGGTGACGTCGAGGGCCGTCGTCGCCTCATCGGCGATGAGGAGCTTCGGACGGCAGGACAGGCCGATGGCGATCATCACCCGCTGGCGCTGGCCGCCGGAGAATTCGTGCGGATACTGGTCGAGGCGCGCGCCGGCATTGGGAATCCGCACGAGGTCGAGGAGGTCCTTCGCACGGGCGCGGGCGGCCCGGCCGTCGAGGCCGAGATGGATGCGCAGGGGCTCGACGATCTGCGCCGCCACGGTCATGCCGGGGTTGAGCGACGACATCGGGTCCTGGAACACGAAGCCGATCTCGCCGCCCCGGACCGTTCGCAGGTCCTTTTCCGGCAGGCTCAGGAGATCGCGGCCCCGGAACAGCACCTGGCCGCTGGTAATGCGGCCGGGCGGGCGCGGGATCAGGCCCAGCATCGCCAGGACGTGCACGCTCTTGCCCGACCCGGATTCGCCGACGATCCCGAGGGTCTCGCCCTCGGCCAGGGTGTAGGACACGCCGTTGACGGCGTGGACCGCGCCGCCCTCGCTGTCGAAGGCGACGCCGAGGTCGCGGACATCGAGCAGGGTCTTCTCGGAAACCTGCGTCATCCTCAGGTCCTCTGCCGCGGGTCGAGGGCGTCGCGCAGGCCGTCGCCCAGAAGGTTGAAGGCCAGCACGGCGAGGAAGATCGAGGCGCCGGGCCAGATCGCCATCCAGGGCGCCTGTTCGAGGAAGTTCTTGGCGACGTTGAGCATCGAGCCCCAGGACGGCTCCGGTGGCTGCTGCCCGAGGCCGAGGAAGGACAGGCTCGCCTCCGCGATGATGGCGGCCGCGATGGTCAGCGTGGCTTGGACCAGGATCGCCGGGACGATGTTGGGCACGATGTGGCGGATGGCGATGCGCCAGGGTGGGTTGCCCACGGCACGGGCGGCTTCCACGAACTCCTCCGCCGCCACGGCCTGCACCTGCGCGCGGGTTAGACGCACGAAGGTCGAGGTCGCGGACAGGCCGATCGCCACCATGGCGTTGGTGAGGCTGGGCCCAAGGAAGGCCGCCAGCGCGATGGCCAGGATGAGGAACGGGATCGCCAGAAGCGCGTCGGTGAGGCGCATGATCAGCAGGTCGAGGACGCCGCCCGCATAGCCGGCGATCAGCCCGAACGGCAGCCCCAACGCCACCGCGAGAGCCACCGAAGTCAGGCCCGCGCCCAGCGACGCGCGCGCCCCGAAGACGATGCGCGACAGCACGTCGTGCCCGACCTCGTCGGTGCCGAAGGGATGGGCGAGGCTCGGCGCCGCGCGGATGGCGCTCCAATCGGTGGCGATGGGGTCGTAGGGCGCGATCAAGTCGGCGAAGACCGCCATCAGGATCAGCGCGACCACGATGACAAGGCCCCCCATGGCGGTGCGGCGCGCGGCGAGGCGCACCCAAAATTCACGGATCGGTCCGGGCTCAGCACGGAGCGGCGATGCCGGTGGAAGCCCTGTGCCCGGTTCGATGATGCCCGGCCGGGTGATGCCGACGTTGCTCACGCGCGCCTCAGCTTCGGGTTGACGAAGGCGGCCAGCAGGTCCGCCGCGAGGTTGAGGAGGACGTAGGTCGTTGCGGTGCAGATCACGACGCCCTGGACGGTGGCGTAATCCCGGTTGAACACCGCATCGACCATCAGTTTGCCGAAGCCCGGCACGGAGAACACCTGCTCGGTGAGTACCGCGCCCGACAGAAGCTGCCCGAATTCGAGGGCGCCCAGGGTGATGATCGGGATCGCCGCGTTGGGTAGGGCGTGGCGCAGGATCAGGCGCAGCGGCGAGACGCCCTTGGCCTGCGCGGTGCGGACGTAGTCCGAGCCGAGCACGCCCAGCATGGCCGCGCGGGTGTGGCGCATCATCACCGCCGCGATGGCGTTGCCAAGTACGAAGGCCGGCATCGCCATGGCGCGCAGGTTCTCGGACAGGCTTTCAAAGGGCGAGACGTAGCCCGAGGCCGGAAGCCAACCGAGCTGCACGGAGAACAGCAGGATCATGAGGATGCCGAGCCAGAAATTCGGCACCGACAGGCCCCACAGCGCCACGCCGTTGGCGATGGTGTCGGCGGCGGTGCCGCGCTTCACCGCCGACAGGATGCCCATGGGTACGCCGATGACGAGGGCCACCAGCATGGCGAGGCAAGCGAGTTCGAGGGTGACGGGCAGCTTCTCGACCACGAGGTCGATGACCGGCTTCTGCAGGCGGATCGACCCGCCGAGATCGCCCTGGAGCACGCCGCCGGCCCAGAGGACGTAGCGCACTGGCAGGGGCTGATCGAGATGGTACTTCTGCCGGATGAAGGCGATGACCTCGGGGTCGCGCTCCTCCCCCGACAGCGCCGTCGCGGTGTCGCCCGGCAGCAATTGCTGCAGGGTGAAGATGATCATCGACGCGATCACCAGAGTGGGGATCGCGAGCGCCAGACGTTGGACGAGAAAGCGCAGCATTGGCTGGGCTCCTCGCTCAGTTCAACGTGAGGCCGGTAAAGCGCACGAGGCCATCGGGATAGGGCGTGAAGCCTGACAGTTTCGTGGAGTAGGCCCAGAACAACTTTCGGTGGAACAGGTAGATCAGCGGCCGGTCGGCCATCACCTTGTCGGCTAGGCGCTTCCAGGCCTCGGCGCGGTGGGCCGGATCGATGGTGGCGCGCTCGGCAGCCAGAGCTGCGTCCGCCTCCGGGTCGCAGTAGTGCGCGTAGTTTAGGGGCGTCTTGCAGGCGAGGAAGCTGAAGGTGTTCCCGTCCGGGTCCGGCCGGCCGCTCCACGAATAGAGGTAGGCGTCGAAACTACCCTTATCGGCGGCGTCGAGCGCCGTCGTGAAATCCATGGCTTGGATCTTCACGTCGAAGCCGGCCTCGCGGGTCATCGCCTGGATGACCTGGCCCACTTGGGGCGCCTCGTTGTTGGCGTAGACCGTCATGGTGACGACCGGCTTCGGGACGCCGGCCTCCGCCAGAAGCGCTTTGGCCTTGGCCACATCCCGCTTCGGAACCGGGTACGCCTTCACGTAGGCGGGGTGCTGCGGTGAGACCCACTGGTTGCCGGGCAGGAACTCGCCGCTGAACACCACCTGGTTCAGGGCGTTGCGGTCGATGGCGAGGTCGAAGGCGGCGCGCACGCGCGGATCGGCCAAGGCCGATCCGACTTTGTTCGGGTTGAGGACGATGGACTGGAAGCCGAGTTCGATGATGGACCCGACTTTCAGCTTCGTGTCGCGGGTCACCTGCGGCAGGTCGGTGGGGGTCAGGCGCTCGAGCAGGTCGAGCTGGCCGGCGCGGAGGTTCGTTAGTCGAACGGTTCCGTCGGGGATCGGCCGGAACTCGATGCGCTTGAGACGGATCTGATCCTTGTTCCAGTAGTCGTCGAAGCGCTCCACCACGATCCGGTCTTGCGGCACGCGCTCGACGAACTTGAACGGGCCGGCGCAGACGGGTGCGGTGGAGAATTTGTCGCCCAGGCGTTCGGCAGCCTTGGGCGAGACCATCATTCCGGCGCGGTCGGTGAACTGCGCCATGAGGGGCGCGAACGGCGTCTTTAGGACAATCTTGAAGGTGAGGTCGTCCACCACCTCGACCCGATCGATTGGGGCGATTTCGCCGCGACGCTGTGAGCCCGGAAGTTTCATATGCCGCTCGATGCTGTACTTCGCCGCCGCCGCGTCGAGCTTCTCCCCGTCGTGGAATAGTACGCCGGCCCGCAGAGTCATGGTTAGGGTCTTCTCGTCCTCCGACAGGCTCCACCCGGTCGCGAGCTGCGCCACCGGTTTCAGGTCGGGGCCGATATCCACGAGCTTGTCGCAGAGGGCCGCGAAGACCATGCGGCCCGCGAAGGTACGGGCCAGGGTTGGATCGAGGGCGTCCGGATCCTCCATCAATCCGAAGCGAAGAGTCTGGGCTTGGACGGGGACGAGTGAAACGGAGCCCGCGACAAGGCAGGCAGCGAACAGACGCAGCATCAGGCTTCCCTTGGAATGGGCGAGGCTGGAAATGGGCGGGTCAGGCGAGTGGCTTCACCGCGGGACGAAGCGCAGGGATCGAAGGCCGTCACCGCCAAAGTGCATACATTATCTGTGCCAGCCCCTCGCTTGAGGCTGGATAAAGAACTCACCACACCACCGCCTGTCCGTCGCGGCGCGGATCGCTGGCGGCGACGTAGCCCTCGGTGGCGGGATCGCCCATACGCCAGATGAACTGCCCAGCGCCGAAATCCTGGTAGCTGTCTTCGATCACCTCCACCCGATGCCCGTAGTCCATGAGGCTCTGAAGCGTGGCGGACGGCATGGTGGATTCAGCATTGATCTCTAGGCCGGCGTTGAAGCGCCAGCGCGGCGCGTCACAGGCGGCCTGGGGGTTCTGGGAATGATCCAGCATCCGTACCAGGGTCTGGACGTGCCCCTGGGGCTGCATGTTGCCGCCCATGACGCCGAAGCTCATCATCGGTGCGCCGTCCTTAGTCAGGAAACCGGGAATGATGGTGTGGAACGGGCGCTTCCCCGGCGCCACCACGTTCGGACTGGTTGGGTCGAGGGAGAAGCCGTAGCCTCGGTTCTGGAGGGACAAACCCCATTCGGGTACGACCACGCCGGAGCCAAAGCCCATGAAGTTGCTCTGGATGAAGCTCACCATCATGCCGGATTCATCCGCCGTAGTGAGATAGATCGTGCCCCCGCGCACGGGGTTGCCAGCGCCGAACACCTGAGCGCGCTGCCGGTCGATGAGCTGTGCCCGTCCGGCGAGGTAGGCCGGGTCGAGCATGGCTTCCGCGGTCACCTCCATGGTCAGGGGGTCGGCGACGTAGCGGTAGGTGTCGGCAAATGCGAGCTTCATCGCCTCGATCTGGAGGTGCTGGGCCTCCGGGCCGTCCGGGGCCAAGCCGGCAAGATCGAAGTTCTGCAGGATGCCGAGCGCGATCTGTGCGGCGATGCCCTGACCGTTCGGTGGGATCTCGTGCAGGGTGTGACCGCGGTAGTTCTGAGCCGTCGGCGTGACCCATTCGGGGCGGTACGCCGCCATGTCGCGCAACGTCATCGCCCCACCATGGGCCGCCGCGTGCCGCTCCACCGCCTCAGCGATCTCGCCCTCGTAGAAGGCCCGCCCCTTGGTCTGTCCAATGGCTCGCAAGGCTCGTGCGATCCCTGGCAGGGTGACACGTTCACCAACATGGGGAGCCCGGCCGTAGGGCAGAAAGGTCTCGGCAAAGCCTGGCTGTCTGGTGATCTCGTCGATCCGGGCGGCGGCCGCCCATTTCTGCTGGACCACGATGGGGGCGAGGTAGCCACGCTCGGCAATCTCGATGGCGGGTTCGAGAAGGTCGGCGAAAGGCAAACGGCCGAAGCGTTCGCTCAAAGCCACCCATGCGGCGACGGCGCCCGGCACCGTGACGGAATCCCACCCCCGACAGGGCGGACGTTCGGCCTTGGTGCCGTACTTCTGTTCGAAGTAGCGACGGGTCCAAGCCGCCGGGGCGCCGCCAGAGGCGTTCAGCCCATGCAACTGTTGCCCGTCCCACAGGATGCAGAAGGCATCTGAGCCGAGGCCGTTGCTGCATGGTTCGGTGATGGTTTTCGCCGCCGCCGTCGCAATGGCGGCATCCACGGCGTTGCCGCCCTGCCAGATCATGCGGATGCCGGCCTGTGCCGCGAGTGCGTGGGATGTGGCCACCACGTTGCGTCCAAAAATCGGCATGCGCACCGTGGGATAACCCGTGGTCCAATTGAACGATGTCATCAGGGCCTCATGGGATAACCGGCGTCGCACTTCCAACTCATCCGCGCGCCGGACCTGTTGCGGGTGTTGGGCAAGTCCTACGCCAGCCCACCGCCCCTCAGTCACGGCCGGCCCGGCGGTCATACCGAACCTCGGTGAAAGCCTTCGCCAGCACCGCGCGGCCCTTCTCGTCGTAGACCTCGACGTGCCAGGCCGACCAATCGATCCGCACGCCCCGGGCCATGAGGTCGAGGGCGACCTGCTCCGCGTGAAGGCGCATCAGTGCCACCGTCGGAATCCGCCGACCGCGCAGATCGACCACGAGATCGTGCCCGTCCGTGCAGTGGAAGCGGTAAAGCCGCGTCGGCATTGAGCTTCTACCCCGCACTCCACAGGCGTCCACCGGCGCCTTTCCAGACTTGGCCGTATCGATTGAACCACCAGCCAAGATGCGGTTTGTTCCTGCTCTGTTCTAGCAGGAGTCGGACGCGAGATGCACGCCCATCCCCACGAGCCGCCTGTTGAGATCCGTCTGTCCGAGGCTGAGCGAATTGCCCTGGCGTATCATCGGGCCGCCCATGGGGACGCGTGGACCGCGCTGGTGCGAGCGGTCGAGGACGCGCTTGCCGACCTCGCGGAGGCCGAGCGCCGGACGATGCAGCGGGACCGACTGATCTCGCGGGGCTACGTCCGTGGCGCCGTGCCCGTGGCAGAGGTGAGTACCGCCGCGTGAGCCCATATTCCGTCGATGAACTGATCCTCGGCGGCGCCGACGCCGTCCGCGTGCCGGTGATCGGCCAAGCCCTGTGCGCCGGCTTCCCGAGCCCGGCCGACGACTTCATCGAAGGTGCGCTGGAGCTGCCGCGCTGGCTCGTACCGAACCCGCCGGCGACCTTCCTCATGCAGGTCCGCGGCGAATCCATGCGCGGCGCTGGCATCCACGACCGGGACCTTGCCTGTATCGACCGAAGCCTCCGCGCCGAGGACGGCTCCGTCGTCGTGGCGGTGGTCGACGGGCAGCTCTCGTGCAAGCGCTACCGGATGGCCGGCAACCGCCCCCGGCTGTACTTCGACAATCCCGATATGCCTGCCTTCGCCGTCGACGAGTACGGGGAGGTCGAGATCTGGGGCGTGCTGCGCTTCTCGATCCGCTGGCACCTGGTGCGCGGGCGGCTGTCGTGAGCGGTCCGGCGCCGGGCCTGCGCGATCGGATCGGCGGCGGGCGCGCCCTCGCGCTCATCGACGGCAACTCGTTCTACTGCTCGTGCGAGCGCGTGTTCGACCCGAAGCTCGCCCGGGTGCCGGTGATTGTGCTGAGCAATAATGATGGATGCGCGATAGCCCGCACGGCCGAGGCCAAGGCCCTCGGGATCAAGATGGGCGACCCGTTCTTCAAGATTCGCGAGCAGTGCCGGCGCGACGGCGTGCGGGTGTTCTCCTCGAACTACACCCTCTACGGCGACATGAGCGCGCGCACGAACGCGGTCTACCGGGACTTCTCCCCGCGGGTGGAGATCTACTCGATCGACGAATCGTTCCTCGACCTTTCGGACGTTCACCCGGACCTACGCATCGAGCTCGCCCGCGATCTGCGTGCAACGGTGCGGGCCTGGACCGGCATCCCGACCTGCGTCGGCATCGGCGCGACGAAGACCCTGGCGAAGCTCGCCAACCACATCGCCAAGACGCAGCCGGACCTCGACGGCGTGTGCGACCTGACCGACCCGGTGTCCTACGACCACTGGCTCTGCCGGATCGCGGCGGCCGAGGTCTGGGGGATCGGGCGCGCCTCGGCGGCGAAGATCGAGGCCATGGGCGTCGACACCGTGGCGGACCTGCGCGACCTCGACCCGCGCCCGGTGCGCAAGGCGATGACGGTGGTGGGCGAGCGCATCATCCACGAGCTGCGCGGCCTGTCGTGCCTGCCCCTCGAGCTGGTGCCAGCCCAGCGCAAAGGCTGCGCGGTGACCCGGTCGTTCTCCCGCCGGGTGGAGGATCGGGGCACGGTCGAGCAGGCGGTGGCGACGCACGCGACGCGCCTGGGCGAGAAGCTACGACGCGAGGGGCTGGGCACCGACCAGCTGACGGTCTTCTACCACACCTCGACCCACGACCGCGGCGACCCGATGCGCTCGGTTTCCACCACCGTGACGCTGCCCGAGGCGACGAACGACAGCCTCGTGCTCATCCAGGCCGCGCAGCTCGGCGTTGCCCGGACCTGGCACGAGGCGCCCGGCGACCGGCCGTGGCGCTACAGCAAGGCCGGCGTCATCACGACCGACCTCATGCCGCTCCGCCACAGCCCGCGGGCGCTCATCGGCCAGCTTGACCGCGAGCGCAGCGGCCCACTCATGGCGGCGATGGACGAATGCAACAGGCGCTTCGGGCGGGGGTCGGTGGTGCCAGCGCGCGCCAGCCCACGCTACACCACGCAGGTGGCCGAGCTGCCGACGGCGCACGCGTGAGGGTTGGTCTGATGCTTAGCGAAATGAGAAGCCGACGCCACCCTTCACGAGGTTCTGCGTGGGGCCGCGCGCGTAGCCGATATAGGCCAGCGTGCTCTCGTTGATGCGCGCAGAGATCGCCACGGAGCCGGCCCCGGTGCCGTCATATCCTGCACCACCGAACGACACGGCGAAGCGGTCTCCGGGATTGGGCGGCAGGACGTTGATGGCGCCAGCCAGGGCAATACCCTCCCGGAACCGATCCGCGAACCGGTCGAGCCGATTGGCGATAGCGACGAGAGCCGCCGAATTCGCGTTCACCTGCCCTGTCACATTCGACGCCTCAGATGAAGCGGCGATCAGATCGTTGGTCGAAATGTAGCCGTTATATTGCCCAGTGCCCATCGGAAGCACCGCGATATACGACTGGACCGAGGAAACTGGCGTGCCACCAGGAACGGTGAAGGGGTATCCGATCGGTGACGGGCCGAAAATTGCCACTGGATCCGCGAAGGTAAGACCCTGAGCCATTGCGGGGAGCGGCAATGCGCCGAGCGCCAGGGCAACACAGATACGCACGCACGCCTCCTTTTTTTGGAGCCGCCAAGGAATATGATTCCTGGAAGACCTACGAGGGTGCAAAAGCCACATCGCCGGCAAGATCAGCAAATGCGCGCCTTGAACGTAAGTCCTTATGATCTTGCCCACAGCCGACGGGCTACGGGTGGCTCAAGAGTTTGGCGGTGGCCTCTTCCCGATTCGGGATCACACCTTCTCCGGCCGAGCGAGCAGGATCGCGGTACGCACGGCGGCGCGCTTCAGGTGGTCCGTCGCATCCTTGTTGGCCGTTGTGACGGAGGCCCACTCGTGCGCGCGCACGGCCTCAGCGAGGTCGAGGCGATACCCCTCGCCGAACAGGAACGCCGTGGTGCCCGGATCGGCCATGAAGGCGTCCACCGCAGCGACGATGTCCGCTTCGGTCACGGCCTTCGCTTTAGAGAGTTCGCCGGTGGTCGGGGGTGCGTTGGCCATGTTCGCCAAGTAAAATCAGTATGATCCGGTTACGCGATCAATCGCTCAGTTTTGCTATCACCGAACCCATCAATAATCGTTATCGAAAGCTGGGTTAGCCATTCTTCAGCAACCCGAGCTCGCTCTTCCGCCGCTCTCACACGATCATCTGCCGCCTTAAGCAGGGCATCAGCACGGTTTTGAATATCGCGAGCATGCGCTTCAGCAGCGCGAACCCTTTCGTTTGCAGTTTTGATGTCCTCCTGAACATTTTTTAGCAGTTCACGGACCCGCAACTCTTGGTCGTGGGCATCCGCCTCGACCTCCCTTACGCGGAGAGCAGCAGAGCGCACACGTTCTATCAGTTGAGACCAATCCTGCGGCGGCGAGTTGCGATTTGGCGCCGATTGAGCATAGCCATCACCAGATGAGCCAAACACCCTAAGAACGTTAGTCAATTTCGCGCTTTTGCGATCATCGGACATAGTGCTGATTGCGGGAGTATCAGAATGTTGCAATGATAAGTCCCACGTAAGCTTATCTGTTTCGCTCACTGACCACCCCCGCCTCCGCCCATGTGCGAAAATTCTCTATCGCTACCCTGCGGAAATCGCATCGATCGTCAATATCTTATGGAGTGTGGCAGCTGCTAAAATCGAAAAATTGAGCGGTGTTGCTTCTGATCGACGCCCCAAGTGTGCCGCAGGCCCGGAGATAAATGCCAGCCATTTGGTTGCATTTTTTAATTAATTCAATCTGTAATACATGCTAAAAATGACGGGCCGGATTCAGCCTTTTTCACCCTTGAATGGCCGCAGAAGCCACGCAAGCCGGCCTACCTCTTCAGCATCCGTCTCCGGCTTTGGACACACGTCGGGCTCTGATATTTCAGCGGCGAGCATGATCTGGCCGAGTAAAGACGGGAGCTCGAATCCGTACTCTTTAAGAAGCAAGCCGGCATCAAGAAGACTGCGAATGTCATCGTCTAGAACCGGACGTTTCATGATCTGAGCATCTAGAACCCGATCAGCCAGAAGTGTCGCAAGGCGCGAAATTTCAGATAGGCGCGCTGGCGGGCCTTCGATATTACCCGCTGCTGCCAAATCACCCGTTACGTCAGCCACGTTCTTCTCCGTATCGCCAAAAGCGGGGCCATTTACACGCAACGTGCGTAGATAAGGATACACTCAGATTTGGGCTAGGCTGAATATGTAACAGCGAATCCCAACCCAGTTGTTCAGGTAATCCCCAAAGTCCCGAGACTGCAACCGATGCCGAATGCTGTCGAGTCGATCCTGCGCATCGCCGCCGAGGGCCTCGTCGCGCTGGTGGCAGCCTGCAACCGGCTCCGTCTGCCGGGAACGCAGCACCCATTCGTGGTCGGCGTCCACACGCCGATGCGTGAGGAACTGACGCTGCTGGATCTACCCGTGACCGGAACGATCCCGGCAGGGCTCGACGGGCGCTACCTGCCCCGCGCCCTTGAGCTGGATATCGCGGCGGCACCCGTCGCGGTCGGGTCGGCGCCTTTAGGGACGCCGTTCCCTGAAGGCATTTCTACCCCGGCGGGGCCGGCGAGCCAGTCCGGGTCAAGTTCGAGGCTTGCCGCCAAGGCGTAGTTCAAGCGGATCAGGCGCGGGGCAGCGACGGGCGTCGGCACACGGCGGGCGAAGAAGCGGTCCGGCAAGCGGACATAGATGTTGTCGAACGGGATCGCAGTCATGGCCGGGAGCTATGGACGATCGCGCTCGCCGACAAGCGCATTTCGAGGACCGTTGGGTGACGGAACGCGAAGGCGCGGTGCCATATCGCCCTAAGCAGGTTTTCGATCGCACCACGGCCGTGCGGTATGCAGCTCAATGCGCCGGAGGGGGCCGCGGCGCAGACTCATCGGAAATGCCGACCTTTGCCCAAACGTAGACGGCGAGCAGGGCCACCGGCAGCCCGATCAGCGACGTGCCGACGAAGAACCAGGTGAAGCCGGTTCGCTCGATCGCAAAGCCCGAGAGCCCCGCCAGCACGCTGCCCGGGAAGGCACACAGCGACGTCAGCAGGCCGAACTGGCTTGCTGCGTGATCGGTCGATGCGAGCGTCGACATGTAGGTGATCAGCACGACAGACGCGAAAGCGTAGGCGAAGCCGTCGATGCTCACGGCAGCTGCGAAGGTCCAGAAGGCCGCCCCACCGTCGCCGCCATGTGCGGCGAGGTAGGCGAGGCTCAAATGCGAGGCCGAGCCCGCCACGGTGCCGATGAGAAGGCTCGGCAGCATGCCAATCCGTGGAATGAGCGCGCCGGCCAGGAACGTGCCGGCAAGCGCGATCCAGAACCCGAACAGCTTGGTGACGGTGGCGATGTCGGTGTTTGAGAAGCCCTGGTGCTTGAACAGCGGGATGGCCATCGCACTCGCGACGTAGCCCGGCATGCGGAAGCCGGCGACGAGAAGCAGGATCACGGGCGCCATGGGCCCGAGCCGGGCCAAGAGTTCCCTGATCGGCGCCCAGATCGTGTCGAGGAAGCCGGACTTGGCGAGGTGGGGACGCTTGTCCGAGGGCGGCTCAGGCGCCAGCACAGCCGCGATCATGCCCGGCAGCATCAAAGCGCCCATGCACAGGTAGGCGCCGCGCCAGCCGATCCTGTCGGCCAGGAACAGCGCTCCAGCTCCAGCTGCAAGGTTGCCGATGCGCCAGCCGATCTCCGTCCATGACGAGAGTACGGCCTGCTTTTCCGGAGGGCGCACGCTGGTGATGCGCCAACCGTCGATCACGAGGTCGAGCGTGGCTCCAGCGAACCCAAGAGCGAGCGAGAACCCGATGGTCCAGGCGAGCTGATGCGCGGGATCACCGAAGGCGATCCCCGCCGCGGCCAGCATCACACCGAGTTGCGCAACGACGATCCATCCTCGCCGTCGCCCGAGGACGCGGCCGAGCAAGGGCGGATCGTACCGGTCGAGGAACGGCGCCCATAGGAACTTGAACTTGTAGGCGAGGGTCAGCTCGCTGAGGAGCCCGATCGTCACGATCGAAATCCCGATGTCGGACAGCCAGGCCGACTGTGTCGAGTAGACGAGCAGGAACGGGATGCCTGACGTGAAGCCGAGGCCGAGGGCCGGTGCGATCCGACGATCCGTGAAGAGCGCTGACCAGAATGGCGTCGGCTCTGGTTTTGCCACGGCCGTCTGGGTCATAGGCGGTTTCCCTCGATCCTGCCCTAGTGACAGGTCTTTGCCGATCCTACCCCTATTCGCTCCTAGAGCGCGACAGATGAACGAAGCCCCGGCCGCCTTGCGGTCCGAGGCCATCAGCGTGCGATCAGCTCGGCTGTTCCTCGGTCTTTTCGATCTCCGGATCGTCTGCTTCCGGGATCGAGGGTGCCTCTCGCTCAGGCAGCTTCGGGGAGGCGGGCGCATCCTCGATCGGCTGAAGGTCGGCGCCGGGCAGCGGCGTATCGGCTTGGATCACTTTCTCGCTCCCTCATCGTTGCAAGAAGCAAAGCTGTTGTGATCGTGAGCGTTCCTGTCCGTGCAACGCTTTGAACGTCAAAGGACCTCAGCCGATCGCCCATGCCAGCGCTAGAATGGCGCTGAGGAACATCCCGTAGGTGGCCATTACCGCGGCTACCTCGCGGTGTTGATGCAGGACGGTGCGAGAAGCGAGCAGCATGGGACAGGACCGGAAGCGGGTGTGTCCCCTATGTGCTCCACCAACCTTTCGGATGCGAGCGCATCAGCCTGTGGAACGAACGAGAAACATCGGGCGTAGCGCGGCGGTCACATGGCCGTCGAGGGGGTCCTCTTCAGCTCCGCGGGGCGCACCATCCGGCTGCCTTCGCCTCATCCACTGAGCAAAACATTCGCTCGCCGGCGCGGTCGTTGACTCGGGTGCGATCGTAGTCGCGGGTTCCGGGAAGGTGGTAGATCCGCTCACCCCCGGCTGAGATGTTGCCTTTGATGTTGCACCCGCTGGCCTTGGTCGGTGCCGCAAGCGTTTCGGGCCGCGAATGCTCCCCGCCAGCTCGCTTCTCGCGGCGCCAATCGGACGGGTCTTGGAACGTGCCTGCCCAGATGCCATGCCGAAGAGACTTCGCCGTGAGCTCGGAGTTCACGTACTCCTCGGAATAGCGCCGGTACGCGATGGCATGGCCCTCGCGGACCATCCAGGCGTTCAGATCCTTAGATTCCGCCCGGCACACGGCTACCACACGGCCGTAACGGTCGGTGTCCCGGGGCTCGCACGTCACGACACGCTTGCCGATATGGTCGGCGAGGGCCAGGGCGGCGGCCTGGCCGCAGCGGTAGTCCTTGCCGGTGGCGTCCTTGCAGGTCTGAGCGCTCTCCGGTGCATCGATCCCGTGCAGGCGGATGCGCGTTTCGCGGATTACCACCGTGTCACCGTCGGTAACGCTGGCCCGGCCAACTATCGGATCAGCCAGGGCCGGCGTGCCGAGGAGCAGGACGAAAAGGTACGGCCAAGAGCGCATACGGGCCTTCTACCACAGCGAAACGTTTTGCGGAGGAGCGGCGGCAGCACGAGCAGCGGCTTGCCGAGGACCGGCATCGGGAGCACCGCGAGCTGATCGATGCGATCCAGGGGCTCACGCGCGGCGCGCGGGATATCCGATGCGCGGGATAGCCGATCGACGCACCGAGCCCATCCTGCGATCGGGGCAACCCATGTGATGGCCGCTCGCGAATCGGCCGCCTAACGTCGAGCCTTCAACCCAGACCCACCTTCACCCGCCCGGCTCCGGCCGCGGCGGGTTTTTGTTGCTCGTTCTGTCGCTTCAACGAACCGAGGATGGGTCAAACGCCGGCTCGAACATCCACGTCACCCAGCCGTTGGTTTCATCCAAGAAGCCAGCGAGGAAACGATGAGCGAGAATAAAGCGCCCCCGAGTGATGCGACGTCCGCGCCGACTGCCCCCGATCCGCAGGACGCTCTGAACGTGCCCATGGATCAGGTGATCATGAAGACTCCGAAGATCGAAGGTAGCCACACGCAGGAGACGATCGATCCGGCGGAGCGGCTGCCCGAGGACCCTGAGGAACAGAACGACCTTGCCTGACCCAGAACCCTCACCGGACCGAAGCCCGCTCGGTTTCAGCCGCAGCGGGTTTTCTGGATCAGCGCAGCGAGAGCACAGCCGGGACCGGCGCCTGCTCACGGACGTAACGCGGCGCGTCGGTTGCGCACTCAGGAAGATGCGCGCGAGCCGGATGGTCGAAGGCGATTTTTGTTCAAATCGTTTGCCTCATAGTGGAGGCAGTCACTCCGCATTTTGTCTTCTGACAAAATCAGCGAACAGTGGGACCGTAAAGTCCAAATAGCCGTGATCGGTGCTATAGATCATTCCCTTTCCAATGATGCTTGCACGCGCCGGACCAAGAGATTTTGCTTCCTTATGCATAGTTCGAGCTACGTCAGAAAATTGGTATGGGCCGTCACCTAGCGAAGCCATACAGTTCACAAACTGAAGTTCGGCCTTTGTAAGTCGATCAAGACGAACGCGAAAGAATCCATCATCCAAAGAACGAACAGTCTCGTCATATGAAGCCGCGATATCTTCTTCGCTAATCTGCGGACCTTCAGCATTGTTCCATGAAAACGATGCAAGTTCCTGAAGAAAAAATGGATAACCTTGAGTCAGAGCATAGATTTTTGCAAGTCCAGCAGCAGATATGTCCGCCTCCTCGTCAGTGATTGGCTTTTTTATTGCTTTTGATGCAGCCGCTTCATCGAGTGGGCCTACGGGAGGATAAATGAATAGCCGTTCGGCATACGATTTCGCATCGCCGGCGAGTCTGGCCACCTGAGGGAGGCCGGCGCCCACGAACACAACCGGAAGTGAATCTTGAGACATCCGATGAAGAGCTACGATCAAGCCGGACAAATCAGCTTCTGAAAGGTATTGAACCTCGTCAATAAGCAGAAGCCAGCCTTTTCCTGCTGCCTTAGCTGCGCGCCCGATCTGTCCGAATAGATCCGGTAAATCGTGTTGAATGTCGCCGCTTTCAGCAAGTCCGGGCTCTGCCGCGGGATTAACTCCCATGCCAACGCCTCCCACTTCGATATTAAAGGCTGCTGCGAAGTTTTGGAGACCACCAAGAGCCCTCGAAGCAAAATGCTTGGCCGCCTCAACGCCCGACAGAGATCGCGAAACCTTGCGCATCTCTGGGAAGAGCAGTTTTGCTAGGCTCTGCCCTTCTGGAGCTTCTACCTTCGAAACTAGAAGGCCATCAGCTTCAGCAATCCGACCGATCTCGCTGAGGAGGACGGTTTTTCCCGTACCCCGGAGGCCGAGTAGCATCATTGAGCGAGCCGACCTACCTTGGATAGCGCGACCACACGAGATTCGCGCCCTTTCGAGGATGTCGTCACGGCCAGCTAGTTCCGGCGGACGGCTTCCGGCCCCTGGGGCAAACGGGTTGGCGAATGGGTCCATCGCGGCAGATCTCCTAACGCTAGCCATATCTAACAAGAGCTATCGCCGCACGCTAGTTCGTTTTAGTCATTGTTAGCTGCGATGCTCGCACCGCGATCCAAGCGATGCGGCAGCCAAGCACTGGCATACCCAATGCGTCGCGGATTGCGTTTCGCGACAAGGCATCCTCATCCCAAGACCGCTTCCACCCACCCGGCCGCTGTCATGGCGCGCCGGGTTTTTGCGTTCTAGGCCTTTGCTGCTTCCAACAAACGCCATCGGATTTCCGCGACCTGCTCGTCCCGCGTCTGCACCTTGCCCTCGCCGCGCACCTCATCGGCAATCCGCCGAAGTGTGGCTTCGTTCAGCCTGACGCCTAAGGCCAGCCAGTGGAGCATGTCGACGATGCCGTCTGTATCGATCACCTAACTCGCCCCGCTGCTCATAGACCCGGAGTTATACAGCAACCTCACCCAAAAGCTTTGAGGTAGTTTCCGAGGTTTCCGCGCCGGATTATATCGCACCGTCTCCCGCTTAAAGTTCCTCGTGACCCTGCATGCCGCTAGGGCCTGTCGTCGCCTGAACAGATTGGCTGGGCTTGCGTTTTCGTCTCTCTGATGGAGGAGGGACGATGCTGAGCGACGCGCAATGGGCTGATCTGG